>NZ_BADX01000136.1:0-15178 GCF_000241365.1 Pseudoalteromonas sp. BSi20480
AGTAGGTGATAGCTGTGACTGCTTATCAAATTTTGAATCAGATACTCCTGACCGCAATCCTTCTTATTTTAAAATAAATAATCAAAATTATCTGGTATATGGTTTCCCATTATCACCGCATTTGTCAATCACTGACATTGGACACGCCTCCAATATTAATATTCGGATAAAAGATACTGAAGAAAAGCAGGTGTTTATTTTAAATTTAGGAAATGAAAGATTAACTCTTGAGTGCATTTTTCTGAACAAAATCGAGGACGGTGAAAAGTGCTATTCATCGAAAAACCAATGGATTAATGATTCACTTTTATCTCGTAAAGATGCATGTAAATTTCGAATTGTTTTCAATAACTCCTATTACTTAATGATCTTGCGACCTTTTTGCTCACGTGGATTGGCTGGTGAATGCGTTATGATAAAAACATTCTTAAAAGAAGCAACAGTATTGAGTGTTTTTGATTTCCATAATGATGAGAAAATTTTTCTTGGGGAAATGTTATTCGGTATTGTTCATTCAGATCAAACGTATCTATTTGAGAAAGGGCAAAGGGTAATAACATCACTAATTCAATCACAAAATAATTTTGAATTTATTACAAAAAGTGAGAATTATTATGTCACTGATGATAAACCCGAAAGTTTTGAGTTGAGATTATCTGAATTTGTAGTCATGAGACATTTGTTGCTTTCACCTGCTGAAGTAATTGAAGCAAGAGAGAAATTAGAGCGTGAAGATGCAAAAAAATTACATTGAGAATTGGTCAAATGAACAATAAGCATAGAGCAATAATAACCTCAGTCGATCATCTCAATGAAAATTTTGAAGTCAAAGTAAATAGGTGCCCAACTGCATTTGAAGATGATTCAGATAGCAGTGTATTATTTTCACTGCCAAAAGATAAATTCAGTGACTATTTTGAAGTCGGTGATTTGATTGAATTCAAAAGCCTGGGTAGTTCCAGCCTAGAAATTGCCAATTTAAGCTGTAAGGTGCTTAGGCCAGCTAAGCTTAAACGCGAGCTAAACTCAATATTGAGGCGGTTAGATGATGATCATCATCCGTTAAAACGATGCATTTTATTAAGCGAGCATAGCCTTGTTTTATTGTCTATAAACAAGAACCCTGAAGAGTTAACGCTATTAAAGAGCCAACAAAAAATTTAGAGTAATCATGAAAAATTTTGAAGATGAAGTTGTTAAAGTGATCTCTAAACTTACTTGTGATGGTTGTGGCGAACAAGCAACTCAAGATGACTACGAATTTCATGAGTTTATAAGTATTGATCATAAATGTGGCTATGGAAGTATTCACGGTGATGGCAATCAAATCAGTATTGATCTCTGCCAGAAGTGCTTTGCTGATATGTGCGGTGATAGTTTAACTGTTATTGAGCCTAATGAAGAAAAGCATGATAGTTGTTCACGAATTGATGTAAAAGATATTTTGTCAGCAAACAAAATAAGTAATCAGGAAGAGTTAACGTCTGCGTTAAAGCGGCTTGATAAACTGTGGGATGCTCAACACCTTTCAGAATCTGGAGGTGAGTTTCATCAACTAGTTGACTTGATTACTGCTTTTGAAGGGAAAAGCTGGGATTCATATTTTGGAACAGTTTATGCTGCATCAGATGATTTTATGTCGGAGCGTGCAATTACTGTTGGTAAATCTTAACAATGTGGTGTTAACAGTAGTAGGTATTAACGATTTATATTCTGCTTACATAGCCTTAAAAAGATTAACTATCTAGTGACTTAATGATCCCACATGCTTCAATAGTATTGTTTGAGCCACAAGCACTTGCCACCTGTTGTAACTCTGCTTTAAGCGCTCTTAATTCTTTCATACGCTTATTCACTAATGCGAGTTGCTGATCAATTAATGCATTAACGCTAGAGCAGCTTTCTTCTGGCTTATTTTTTAACTCTAATAGGCGTTTAGTATCATTGAGTGATATATCAAGGCTTCGGCAGTGCTTTACGAATTCCAACTGTTTAAGTGCTTTACTATCATACAACCTAAAATTCCCTTCAGAGCGCTCAGGATCTGAAAGCAATCCTTCCCTCTCATAATATCGAATGGTCTGTACCGAACAGCCAGAGGATTTCGATAACTCACCTATTTCCATAATATTTCCCAATAAACTTGACTCTATGGTTACTATAGGTTTTATAGTTAAAGCATACAAGTTAATCGGAGATAAAAAATGAGCGGTTGTGGATGTGAAGTTGAACTAAAAGATAACCAGCAAAAAACGGTGCTTTATTGGCTTTTGGCTATCAATGCCACGATGTTTGTTTTTGAAATTTGTTTTGGTTGGTTATCAGAATCAACGGCATTAATTGCAGATTCGTTAGATATGCTAGCGGATGCAATAGTCTATGCAATTGCGCTATACGCGGTGGGAAAGTCAATCCAACATAAGGCTAATGCTGCCTTAGTGAGTGGGTATTTCCAACTGGGATTAGGTATGTTAATCCTGTTGGATATTACTAGAAGGCTATATGGTGAAAGTGAGCCTCAATCTTGGTTTATGATTGGCGTAGGCATGGTTGCGTTAGTCGCAAATGTGATTTGTCTTATCCTTATTCGTAAGCACAGCAATGGTGAGGTGCATATGAGGGCCAGTTGGATATTTTCAGCTAATGATGTGATTGCAAATCTTGGTGTTGTTACCGCTGGAGTACTAGTGATGATGCTTGAACAACGTTGGCCTGACATCGTTATTGGTAGTATCATTTCGATTTTGATTCTTCGAGGTGCTTACCGAATATTAAGTGATGCTAAACAAGAGTTAGCCGCTGCTGAAAAACCATGCGATACACGAAGTGAAGATAAACAATCGACCTCTTGTTGCTCCAAGTAAGGGAAATGCTATGAATAAGAAATATATAGAAAATACTAAGATAGTTAATTTTGAACACTCTGCAATTCAATCATTAATTACTGAGCGTAAATGGCAAGAACTTGATGACTTCAACAAAATTGGTGCAGCCTACCAATTCGTTAAAGATGAAATGATATTTGGCTACAATGAAAGCGATGATATTTCAGCAAGTAGTGTTTTAGCTGATGGTTACGGCCAATGTAATACCAAAGGCAACTTGCTGATGGCCTTGTTGAGAGGGTTAGGCATTCAATGTCGATTTCACGGCTTTACAATTGTTCAGCAATTGCAAAAAGGGGCTATACCCAGCTATGTATTTTGGCTAGCACCTAAATATATTATCCATAGTTGGGTAGAAGTTTATTTTGATGGGCGTTGGATTAACTTAGAGGGCTTTATATTAGATAGCCAATACTTAACCTCACTACAGCAGAAGTTTAACCAAGAAAAAGATGATTTTTGTGGTTATGGAGTCGCAACAAAGTGCTTCTCTTCACCTGATACGGATTGGCGAGGAACAGATACCTATATTCAAAAAGAAGGAATTCATGATGACTTTGGGCTTTATGATTCCCCTGATGAATTCTATAGAGAAAAAGGCACAAATTTATCTGGAATAAAACGATGGTTATATCAACATGTGATCCGTCATTTGATAAATATGAATGTATCAAAAATTAGAAATACAAAAGCACTAGAGGTACAAAATGCACAACCATAGTCACAGTCACCATCATGAAAAAAACGACCGCATTGGATGGGCGTTTTTTCTGAATGTTACATTCACGATCATCGAATTTATTGGTGGGTGGCTTACCAACAGTACAGCTATTATGGCTGATGCAGTGCATGACTTAGGGGATAGTCTATCTATAGGCTTTACTTGGATATTAAGTCGTTTTTCAGAGAAAGAAGCGTCAGATAAGTTTAGTTATGGCTATCGTAGACTTACACTCTTTGGCGCACTGGTAAATGGTATTGTTTTGGTTATTGGCTCAATTTGGGTTTTATTTGAAGCCATACCAAGGCTGTCCAATCCAGAAATGCCAGTGGTCGAGGGGATGTTAGGGCTGGCCATACTCGGTGTTGCAGTAAATGGTTATGCGGTTTTCAAATTAAAAGCGGGTGAAACACTTAATGAAAAAGTGCTGACATGGCACCTTCTTGAAGATGTTCTTGGCTGGGTTGCTGTACTTATTGTCTCAATAGTTTTGATGTTCATAGAACTACCAATATTAGATCCACTTTTGTCGATTGGCTTCACGTTATTCATCTTGTTTAATGTCTTTAGAAACCTGAAATCAACACTCGTCTTGTTTCTACAAGCCGCACCCGATAAAGATACTCAAGATCGTATTAAACAAGCACTAATTGAATTTCCCGAAGTTAACGGTATCCACCATATGCACTTTTGGTCACTAGATGGTGAAAGTCATGTTTTAACAGCGCATCTTGAGCTAAAAGATGACTTTGAAGTTGAGGACTTAATTAGTCTTAAACAAGACGTTGCAGCTAAATTATCTTCCTATCATTTATCGCATACGACGATAGAGTTTGAGTTTCCTCAAGAAACTTGTCGTGATGAGAATGAAAATTAGGTAAATGGCTAGTCGATAAAGCTTTTCTCTGTTATATTGGTTACTCAAGTTTTTATAGGTGTATATTTTGAATCTAAATGTTGTGCTAAAAATGCTCTTAGTCGTTTCGATTGTTTTACAATCGTTAACTGCTGTTGCATCCTCAACATCTGAGAATCACCAAATAGATATAGAACATCTTCAAACTCAACATGATCATGCAGATGACCGAAATGCCTTAAACGATAATACAGATGATGAGCAGCATAATGAAAAAGATTGTCACCACTGCGGTCATTGCAGTGGCAGCCACTTATCTTGGATTTTAGTCAGTAATTCAAATACCACGGGCAAACTAAACATTATCAATAAAACTCCTTATCAAATTGATCAAACAAGTACCTTTCTTGAAGCGATACTTCGTCCGCCTATTTCTTAATTAGATTAATTTTTAATGACCTATTTATCCTTTAATAATGGATAAAGGTTTCGTGTTTATTAATTTTAAAATTAAGAATTTTTATGTATATATATTTAAAAAATGTAGGTTTAGTCCTGTCTTTATGTATGGCTGTGAGTTTTTCAGTTGCCACTTATGCCAAAGAGAAAAACATTTCATGGCTAGATAGTCAAATAAATAAAGATCCCGAAGTTGTTGCGGCTAAAGAGTTACTTAATGCAAGTAGTCATAGAGCCAAAGGTTTAACTCAAGCCGTTTATAACCCAGAGCTAGAAGCTAGTTATGAAAAAGAAGGTGATTTTGATAATTACTCCATTGGTATCAGCCAAACAATTGATTTCTGGGATAAGCAATCAGCAAATAAAAGCATTGGTGAAATTGATGTCTATGTAAACCAGCAACAATTGTTATCTTTACTCGATTCTAAAAAGGCTAACGCTTTAACTGCATTAGTTAATTGGCAAGCAGCAAAAGAAGCTGCTCAGTTACTTTCAGAAAGAGAAGAGCAATTGCAAACGCTCTTTGGCATTGTTGAAGATAAGCGAAAAGCCGGACTTTTAGAGCCACTTGACGCTGAATTGGTCTATTTAAACTTGTCCCAAATTTTCAGTGAAATATCTGAGTCGCAAATAGCATTGAAAAATGCAGAGGTAAAGGTTCAGGAGTTATTGCCTGATTGGACGCCTAATACTACAAATTTGTTTTCATTTACTTTTGGGGCAACAAGCTATTCATTTAACTCCCAGTGGGTTGAGGATCATCCAAAAGTTAAACTCGCTAGAGCGCAATGGAAGATAAAACAATCTAAGGCTCAGCTAACCACTATGGAATCTAAAGCTAATCCAACCATTGGCGTTAGCGCAGGGAAAAGTGGAGATGAAGACTTGGTTGGTGTGACTTTATCAATTCCTTTAAACATCAGGAATAACTATTCAGATACGGTTAAAGCCGCTTATTCAGAAGCCATTGCAGCAGAAGCTAACTTTCGATCGGTATATCGAAAGCAGTCTTTTGAAGCAAAAGCTAAATATGAATCGCTTAATATCAGTAAAAAATACTATGAGCAATGGCGAAAACTCACACAAGGCAGATTAGATAGCAGTGCGAATTTATTAAATAAGCGCTGGGAAGCTGGTGACATTAATACGTCTGACTACCTACTTGCATTAAATCAACGCGCGGAAGGGCTTCATGCAGGAATACGTTTGGAAAATCAATTCAAGCTTGCAGAAATATCCTTCGTTTTAAGTATGGGTCAGTTATCAAAATTTGAGATTTGAACGCTTTATTTTTTCAGTAGCGAAAAACGAAATCTTAAATTTATCAAAAATATAGGTTAAAAAATAGAATACAATATTTAGTAAAAATTATTAGCCGTAGTAATTAGCAGCCTGTTAGTTGGGTTTACTACAAATCATGACGCTTTTGCACAGTCGTCAGATGGAACTGGTTCTGTCACAAACGTTTCGAAACAAGAAGAAAAAGAACATCAAGATGAGCATGAACACGAAAAGGGACATGAAGAAGATAAAGGTGACCATGACGAGCACGGCCATGAAGGTGGTAATAGAGAGGGAGAAGAAGAACATGAAGAAGGTATCACTATTGATCCAAAGAAGATGTCGCTTGCTAACATTAAAGTGGAAAGTGTTAAGCCTGAATATCAATTTAGCTCCGTATATGCACCTGGCGAAATAAAAGCTAATGGCTATAAAAGTTATGTGGTATCACCACGTACAGAGTCAGTCATTATCAGTCGCCATGCAGCGCTTGGCGAGTATGTAGAAATAGGTCAGAAGTTAGTTACATTATTTAGTGAAGCAATGGCACAAGCACAAGCTGACTATTTAATCGCTTCAACCGAATGGCAACGTGTAAAAAAGCTGGGTAATAAGACGGTTAGTGAAAGTCGATTATTACAAGCTGAAACAACATACAATGCGAGCTATGGCAAGCTCATTGCTTTAGGGTTAACTGAAAAAGCAATAAATGGTATTTCTAACAAAGACATTAAAGCATTTGGACAATATGCATTAACGGCGCACCGTGAAGGTGTCGTGCTTCAAGACGACTTTATCCAAGGGCAACGTGTTGATGCTGGGGATTCAGTAATGTTGTTAGCAGATGAAAAACAACTATGGGTTGAAGCAAAAGTTTCTCCAAATAAAAAGCTGAATTTATCAATTGACTCTCCTGCGGTACTTAAATTAGAAGGCCAGAGTTACAATGCCAAAGTTATCCAAGAAGCCCATACAATTGACCCTATTACTCGTACTCGAATTATTAGGTTAGGAGTAGATAATTCGGATGATAATCTTCATTCAGGCATGTTTGTAAAAGTTTACTTTCAGTTTGCCACAAAGCAGAAAGTGATGGCTGTGCCAGAAGAAGCATTGATCCGCAGCGCAGATGGTGATTGGACAGTATTTGTCGAAGACCACCCTGGAGAATTTAAAGCTGTAGAAATAGAACTAGGCCGAGCCTTAGGTGGTTTTAGAGAAATCATTGGCCTTGATAGTGGAACGCGAATTGTAACTAAAGGCGCATTTTTTGTTGCGTCTGAAATCGCTAAAGGCGGATTTGATCCGCACAACCACTAGGGAGCAAGACTATGTTTAATAAAATAATAGATTGGTCTGTTAATAATAGACTCCTGATTTTGATTGCGCTGTTTGCCACTATGGTTGGTGCAGTTATGGTGATCCCAAAATTAAATTTGGATGCCTTTCCTGATGTTACTAATGTTCAAGTTGCTGTAAATACTGAAGCGCCAGGACTGGCTGCTGAAGAAGTTGAACAACTCATTACGTACCCCATTGAAGCGGTAATGTATGCCCTACCTGATGTAGAACAAGTGCGCTCAATTTCTAAAACAGGCTTGTCTGGCGTTACGGTTGTTTTCAAAGAAGGCACCGACATTTACTTTGCAAGACAACTCGTATTTGAGCGTCTTCAAGCCGCAAAAGAACTGATACCAGAAGGTGTCGGCACACCCGAAATGGGACCAAACACCTCTGGGCTGGGCCAAGTATTTCAGTATCTTCTTATTTCAGATAAAGGTGCAGGTTATGATGCTATGGCGCTTCGAAGCCTTAACGATTGGATTGTTAAGTTACTCGTTATGCCTGTCGATGGAGTCACTGATGTATTATCTTTTGGTGGTAATGTTAGGCAATACCAAGTCAATGTCGATCCATCTAAGCTCTTAGCATATGAACTAACGCAAGAAGACGTTGTTGGTGCCCTAGATAACAACAATGCGAATGTTGGCGGATGGTACATGAACCGTGGGCAAGAGCAGCTTGTGATTAGAGGCACAGGCTGGTTTGAGAGTGGTGAGGCTGGCATCAGTAATATCAAACAAGTTCCCGTTAAAACAGTAGATGGTACGGTTGTTACGGTTTCAGATATTGCTAAAGTTGAAATGGGCAGTGAAATTCGTCAAGGTGCTGTCACCATGACGCGCAAAACCGAAGACGGTAAAGTCGAAAATTTAGGCGAAGTTGTCTCTGGCATTGTCTTAAAACGCATGGGTTCAAATACTAAAGCCACCATTGATGGTATCAATGCAAGAATTCCATTAATTAATCAAGCATTGCCAAAAGGTGTTCGCTTTGAGCCTTTTTATGATCAGGCTGATTTGATTGAAAAAGCGGTAAATACAGTGGTTGATGCACTATTACTAGCATTTATTTTCATCTGTATTGTATTAGCACTATTTTTAATGAATTTACGTGCAACCTTCTTGGTATTAATATCTATTCCAATTTCAATTGGTATCGCGTTAATGATCATGGCTTGGTGGGGCATTTCTGCAAACCTTATGTCACTGGGTGGCATAGCGGTCGCTATTGGTATGCTTGTAGATGGCTCAGTGGTTATGGTTGAAAATATGTTTAAACATTTAAATAGACCTGACGCGACACATTCGAAATCGGTAAAGGAACGTGTTCCAACTTCTGACGCAGATCCGCACGATGTAGAACACGATGAGCACGGCATTAAATTACGTCTGCAAAATGCAGGTAAAGAAGTGGCTCGTCCGGTATTTTTTGCTGCCTCGATTATTTTAGTCGTATTTGCGCCATTGTTCAGCTTTGAAGGGGTTGAAGCAAAGTTATTCCAACCTATGGCAATAAGCATCATCTTAGCCGTTGTATCTGCGATTGTGGTTGCGTTGTTTATCGTGCCAGCACTGGCAACTTATCTATTTAAATCTGGTGTGAAAGAGAGGGAAAGCTTTGTTCTTAAACCATTAGATAAACTCTACAGAAAAGGGCTTACATTCGCACTAAAACGCACCAAGTTAGTCATTTCAGCCGCACTTATATTAGTTTTCTCTGCCTTTGCATTAGTTCCATTAATTGGTACTGAATTTGTACCTGAGTTAGAAGAAGGGACGATAAACTTAAGAGCAACGCTGGCACCTTCTTCCAGTTTAGATACCGCGCTCACTGTGGCACCAATTCTAGAAGAAAAACTAATGGCTTTTCCTGAAGTAACCTATGCATTAAGCCGAATTGGTCGAGCCGAAATAGGTGGAGATCCAGAGCCTGTGAATAACATAGAAATTTACATAGGGTTGAAGCCTGTTTCTGAGTGGACCAGTGCATCTAATCGATATGAACTTCAAGGGAAAATGGAGAGATCTTTAGAGGAGTTTCCTGGCTTACTACTAAACTTTTCTCAACCTATTGCGACTCGTGTTGATGAGTTACTATCTGGCGTAAAAGCTCAGTTGGCGATAAAGTTATTTGGCCCTGAGTTAGACGTTTTAGCAGCTAAAGGACAAGAGATCGAAGCGGCTATAAAGAGTGTTGATGGTGCAAGAGATGTTGCTCTTGAGCAAATTGCAGGTGAAGCGCAACTTGTCGTAAAACCTAATAGGCAAGAGCTATCGCGCTTTGGACTTTCAGTAGTTGATATAATGGAAGTTGTGCGAGATGGTATTGGAGGGGTTGAAGCTGGACAAATCATCAAAGGCAATGAACGTTATGATATTTACGTGCGTATTGAAGAAGAGTACCGACAAAATAAGGAAGCTATTTCAGATATTCGAATTCAGTCACCAACAGGCGCCTGGGTACGCTTAGGTGATGTTGCAACTGTTTCATTTGAATCAGGTCCTCCTCAAGTAAGGCGCGATGATGTTCAAAGGCGTGTCGTTATTCAAGCAAACGTTCAGAATAGAGATATGGGCAGTGTAGTAGCCGACATCAGAAAAGTTATTGCTGAGAAAGTTGACCTACCTTCAGGCTACTCGGTAGCAATAGGTGGCCAATTCGAAAGCCAGCAGCGTGCTCAAAACAGACTAGCTATCGTAGTACCTCTATCTTTAGCGCTAATTGCATTGTTACTTTACTTTGCTTTTGGCTCTGTTGGTCAAGCTATGCTGATTTTAGTGAATGTGCCACTTGCCGTTATTGGTGGTGTATTTTCTTTGTATCTAACAGATCAGTATTTGTCAGTGCCTAGCTCCGTTGGTTTTATTACGTTATTCGGTGTAGCGGTATTAAATGGTGTTGTAATGGTAGAAAGCATCAACCAACGAATAAAAGATGGTTTAGAGGCTTCCAAGGCAGTTTTTGAAGGAGCAACGTCAAGATTAAGACCTGTACTTATGACAGCAATTACATCTGCATTAGGATTAATCCCAATGCTAATGTCAAATGGTGTAGGTGCTGAAATCCAGCGCCCACTTGCCAGTGTTATTGTAGGTGGCTTGGTAACGGCCACGCTGTTAACACTGTTTGTATTACCTGTTTTATATCGCTGGTTTTCAAGGAAAAAAATTGAGGAGTTGTCTCGTTAACTAAGATAGCCTAACTTAGATTATTCCGTATTAGGTACGTAGCTGATGCGGAATAATTTTATAATGTTAAGTGGTAAGAGATGGGTCATTGTCTTGCAGGAAAAATAGATGGTTTGAATAACTGCTATAGTAAAGAAGCTATTTTATTATTCAGCTCTTTAGCTTGTGCGTGATTTAAATTATTTGCTGACTTATTTTGACCAATAGTTTAAGTGACACTTACAGCCTCGTTAGAGGTTTGTTCGATATCTTTTGTGGTTTTTGCTCCATTATCTTTATGCAAGCGTTCAATACCAAAACGAGAGATATTGACCGAATCACTAGTAAGTACGTTAAGATTTGATTTCGTTACGGTATTTAAAAACGGCAGAACACTACTAGCGAAATTAACATTCGCTATATCTGTATTGATAGTCAATGGGTTCATAATCAACATTACGCATTTCCCCTAGTGTCCAATTAAAGTACCTAGTTTGGGAAATCGCCATTTTCTGTATGAGATAACAACACTTGTGATCAGGGAAGAACAAGCTTTTAATGGGCACTTCAGCTTTAAGCTCATTATTTGTGTATATTAGGTAATAGTAGAGGGCGAACTTCTTCCATATTGTTTTGATTAACCAGCACAGCATGAAAGCTCAGATACATCTTTATTAAAGGTTTGAGCACACAGCTTTAACCCTTCAACCATAGTTAGGTATGGAAACAATTGGTTTGCCAAATCTGTAACGGTCATTCGATTGCTAATAGCTAATGCAGCACTTTGTATTAACTCTCCACCTTCATGCGCTAATATCTGTGCCCCAATAATACGCTCACTTTTACTCTCAGCAACTAACTTAATAAAGCCATCAGTTTCAAAGTTAGCTAATGCCCTTGGCACGTTTTCCATATCCAAAACTCGACTAATAACATCAAGCCCTTTAGATATGGCTTGCTCTTCAGTTAAACCTACAGTTGCAACTTGTGGGTCAGTGAAAATCACAGCAGGCATGGTAGATAAATCAAGTATAGCATCACCACCTGTCATATTTATTCCTGCTCTACTTCCTGCTGCCGCTGCTACATAAACAAATTGAGGCATGTTAGAGCAATCACCTGCTGCATAGATATTCGCTATTGATGTCTCCATGCGTTTATTGACTTTGATCGCTCCATTCATTTCTGTTTCAACACCAATACTGTCCAAGCCAAGTTTACCTGTATTAGCAAAGCGACCTGTGGATATTAGTAATTTTCTGGCTGTTAATGTTCCCTCATTAGTACCTAATGAGAATAGACTTCCATCATGGCTTACATTATTAGCCTGCGTATTATCTAGGATTTTGATACCTTCATTTTCAAAGCACTCTTTAAGCTTTTCACCTAATAGCGGATCTTCTGAATACAATAATGTATGTCGTGCTAATACAGTTACACAGGTCCCTAAACGAGCATAGGCTTGAGCTATTTCTAGCGCAACAACTGAAGAACCGATGACTATTAAGCTTTCGGGTAACTCTTGTTCAAATAGTGCTTCTGTTGATGTCCAGTAAGGGGTATCTTCCAATCCCTTAATTGGCGGAATTGACGGAGTTGAGCCAGTGGCTATCAATATCCGATCGGCAAGTAGTTCTTCATTAGAGCCATCTGATTTTTGGATGGTCAATGTATTTTCGTTTTTAAAACTTGCATAGCCTTTAATCAAAGATAATGCCGAGTTTTTCTTTAGAATACTTTCATATTTAGCTTCGCGTAGCTCTTCAACACGAGACTTTTGTTGATGGGCTAGCAGAGCACGGCTTATTTGAGGATTATTATTCTCAAGCCCATCAAAAGGGTTTCTTCGTTGTTGGTGCGCTAATTGTGCAGCACGAATTAAAATTTTTGATGGAACGCATCCTACGTTGACACAGCAGCCGCCAATAACATCTGATCCTTCAATAATTGTGACTCTAGCACCATTTTCTGCGGCTTTTATCGCACAAGCAAAGGCACCAGAGCCGCTACCAATAATTGCAACATGTAGCTGGTCGCTTTCACTCTTAGAGCAACAACTTGTTGAGCATTGATCCGAAGACATAATAATTCCTTAATTTTTTTACTGCTATTGAAATTCAGTGCCTTTGTTTTGGCTAAATGTATTAACAAGCAGTCTTATGCCAAATCTTACTTGGTAGTTCTTACTTTTGCTGGGTAGCCAATATTTGTAGACGCTAATGCAATCGTTTCAATGCTGGCCTTGTTAGGATCAAATAAAACAGTTGCTGTTTTTGCATCATAATCAACAGTAGCCTTTACAACACCATCCACTTTTTCCATCGCCTTACGTATCGTTATATTGCACGTCTTGCAGGTCATTTTCTCAATCGAGAAAACTTTTGTAGACATTTCTTGAGTAGCTACATTACTGGTAGCTTCTGTGACAGTTGTTGCTACAGCATTGCCAAACATAAATATTGAGCTTAATAGTATTGAAACGTTAACTAGTTTTTTCATTGTTGTGCCTCTTTTTAATATCTGTTTAAAATTAACTGGATTTGTTAAATCGTATTCTCATCAGTCAGTTTTTGTTAATCACTTTTCTATTAAGTAATAATGTAATCTGCGTAATAGGGAAAGCTCATCATCACGATAAGAATTATGCTTACAAGCCAAAATATAATGCGCTGATTCTTCAATACTTTAGGGTTTTCGCAAACTGAACCTTCCTCACATTTTTGAGGAACTATATATAATTTATAAAAAACTACGCCTAAAACAATAAGGGTAATCGCGGTAAAGTACCCGCTATAAGGTTCCATTGCAGTGAGGTTACCTACCCAAGCACCACCCAAGCCAAGTGATAGCAATAACAGAGGTCCAATACAGCATGCAGACGCGCCTAAACCAGCGACAATTGCTAATAGTAAAGAACGATTTGGAGTTGAAGAACTCGACATAATTAAATCTCATATAAGGTTAATATAAGATAGTTTACACTCTGGGGTATGGCACAGAGTCAAGAGCTTAATAAATAATTTTATGAGAAAGGTAGAAGTGTTATTTTTCTAAAAAGCCTTTTTGAGATAATCCATCGATGAAGCCACAGTGACTAGTATCATCAGTATGACAAGATGATATTAAGTCGTCCAATGCTGTTTGAATAGTGAGTAAGCCAGCGATTTTCTGTTGGATTTCATTCCGTTTTTCTTTTGCTAAGCTTTGAACATCACGACAATGTTGATCACCCAAGATTAGCAACTGTTTTATTTCCTCTAATGAAAAGCCAAGTTGCTGAGCACGTTTTATAAATCGAATTCGATCTACACTTGTATCTGGGTAATGACGAAAACCGCCTAGAGGCTTTTCAGGCTCGATTATCAAACCTTTGCGCTGATAATGCCTTATTGTCTCAATATTAACATTAGCAGCTTTTGCGAGTCGGCCAATGGTTAATGGTGGATTGTTTCTAGTCATTTATACTGCCTTTAAATTAGTTTGTATTTATAGTGCAGAATTGAAAAAGGTATTTAGTAGTAAACGTACTATAAACTTTTTTTCATATTACCAAAAGTGGGATTTAGTTTAATAATAGGCAAGTATTTGTGTGCTTGGTCATGTGGAGTAAGGTCGTATCAAAGGGCCAGCTCTTACGATTACGAACGAAAAAGAATGTCCTTTGAATAGATAGTAAATTCGCGTAGCGAATGTGTACAAATAAAATTTACTCGATAAAAAGGCTTTCGAAAAAATTATCTATTTCGCTTGGCCAAAGCCAAGAAATGTTGTCTTATGTTGTCTTATGTTGTTTATGGCTGTGATAGTTATGGACAGTTAATGTCTCTAGTGAAGTCTGACCTCCTTGAAAATCTAAACCTGATATTAGCAATTTTACACTCAAAAGCAGAAGGCTGCCTTCTAAAATTTCTCAACACTGATATGAATAATATTTTGTCTCGCTTTAATGAAAGGGTTAAAAATATAAAAATAAATGAAAATACTGTTGTTGAAATTTTCGGTATTGAACTAACTGATTTCAAAAGGAAAACAAAATAAAATCCTTTTAAATTATACAGATATGTATAATTGCGCCCTGTTTACAACAACATTTTACTCATTTATATTAGCAAAAAAGGCTGAACGGACAGCCTATGCCTACACATATTTAATTTATATTTAAGTATGAACGATGAAGCGGAGCATCCGTAAAAATTTGGTTTTCATAATTAACAAACTGGCGTTAGTAGGCTGTTGTTTGTTTTAATTTATGGATAACTAGATGATTTCAGCTCTTACCTTAAGTCACAAATTGAGACTTCAATCGAAATTTCTCGCTAACTCACTCAATCTACCTCAAGATCATGGAAAGGATTTATTAGCCAGGGCAATATATTGTACTCCTAATTATGATTCTTTAACTGAACTACTCTTTAAAGAGATGTGTGGTGCGAAAATTTTTGGGACAATTCAACATCACTGGTTT
>NZ_BADX01000135.1:0-27250 GCF_000241365.1 Pseudoalteromonas sp. BSi20480
TAGCAATACACCTGAGAACATAATCCATTGCTGTACTTTGGGAATACCTATAGTTGGTGTTTCTTTTGATTTAAAAATATCAGCAAAAGGTAAGAAAAATATTTTCGGCATTAACGCTAAACTAAGCAGCATTAAAAATGCCCCAATACTCATTAATAAATCTTGTGCTTTAAATTCGATAATCCAAAAATCGTAAATACCGCTAATTAATAATAAAAAAGCAAAACTAACACACAACGTGAACGCTACTTTTTCTCTCGTAGATGAATTACTCATAAAAATCCTTTTTACATAAAACTATAATCAATAAACTAAATGACTTACGGTAATAAAACCAACTTTAATTTGTAACTATTTATTAGTTAATATTAATATTTGGCTTAAAGCAAATGACTCATTTGCTCTTTTTTGGCTGGCTTACATTTATTGTAAACAGAATGACGTGATTTGCTTTCCTGTATTTGTTTTGAAGAGTGCGTGTCTAAAAGAATATAAAAAGTCGTACTCGTTCTAATTAAGTAAATTTTGAAAATCATTAGCACAATTATAGTTTTTACTATGCTTAGCGAGTTCCAGCATTTCCTCGTTAAAAATACGTGAATAAGCTATGGCGTGTTTTTCCAGCTCAATTTGTGCAGAACAATTACTGCTGTCTGCACCAACCCACAAAACATCCCATCTAGTTTTCAATATAATACATGCTGTCATTTGAATATGCTCAAACCCAGGGCGAGCAGGAACTAAACCATTAGCGATGGCGATAAAAGACACTCCTTTAGTCTCAAAACTTTGTTTTGCATCAATCTCTGCACTTTCAGTAATAAAGTCATTACGTAGGTGTTCAAAAGAGCAATCATCTGCAAAAAAAGAAGGGGGAAAAGAAAAATAAAAAGTATAACTATCTTCATGGGACCCCTTAATAATTACCGCACTAAAACGGGTGAGGAACATTGTCCTGCTCTAATGATTGTTATATGCCAATTACTCAAATGCTAAAGAATTAATATCTGACTCTGCTTCTAGCTTTGATTTGAAAAACAATACGCATTCATCACTGCGAGATATTTTCTCTTTACCGAGTAACTTTTCTATAAATGAACGTTGCTTATCAATTTGAAAAATCCACTCTAATTCAGAATTTGGATCATCTCCGTCTTTATAGAAAGTTGAAGCACCAAGTATGTACTCACGATCATTCCATATAATGTTGCTATACCACCCCCAATCTTCCGCATCAGGTTCTGTTATTTCGTGAGATGAATTAAGTTCTAACTTTAGCCATTTCAATAATGATTCCCCATAAATCGGATTTATGGGATTCTTATTTTCATTTGAAACATTAAACTTTGAAGTTTTAAAACTTATGGCAATATGCACGATTCCCTCCTAAGTATATAACTTTTAAATAAGGGCCACAGGCGTGTGGACATAATGGCGAAGTCTAGCGGCATGTAGCGTCCTAGCAAACGAAGTCACTGGCTTATTTTTTTCTTATGTTCACCCACCAATACATCCTTATAAGTAGTAACTCAATAAGCCATCTGAGCTTTCTATATTTAGGATATCCATAATTATCTCTAAATGGTCCCCAAAGTGTTCTTTAGCCTCAGTGTCTTGCATTTCTATTATTTCTAATTCTGGCAAAAACGTTTCCATAACCCAAAGTTTTGATGGATTTTGCAAAAGGCCATTAATGAGAGTGCCTAAAATAGAGTCTAACATTTTAGTTAATAGCTGTTTTTCGTTTGGAACACGGCCAGGCAGTTCAGCAAACAACTCGCTATTCTTAAAACTTTTTAACTCGGATAATGTGCACTGAGTTATGACCAAGGTCTGATTTTGAACTTCTAATAAAGGACTGTATTCCATATTATCCTCCTGGCACATAACAATTTATTGAACACCACTTCAGGGATTTATAACATCTCATAACGGTGTAAATTACATTGCTTAATACTTCCACTAAATAACTTTAATGTAAACAGCTAATTACCTAGGCTATAACCCGCCCTTTTTTAAATGCGCTAAAACGACTTTTAATAATGTTATTAGACAAAACACCAACACTGTATAAATACACAGCATCATTTAATATGCTATTTCTTGCTTATAAAACACTTAACTCACTGGCTGTTAATTTAGCTAGGTGGTTTTAATTTTTGCTGCTGTTGATTATGATGATGCAAAATCTGCTTTTATAAATTTATTTAAATTTTTCATTCATTTCATTAAGGATCACCGCATGTCTCAGTATGACGAATCTCCAGAGCAAATTGCACAGGCCACTGAAGGCTATGTAATGCAGCAAACTATGTTACGTATAAAAGATCCAAAACCGTCGCTGGCATTTTATCAAAATGTATTAGGTATGAAGCTATTAGGTAAGTATGACTTTCCTGAAATGAAGTTTACGCTGTACTTTTTAGGCTACGAGCCAACACAGCCAGAAGGTGATGATAAGACAAAAGCGAAATGGGTATTTGGTCGCCCTGCTCTTATAGAACTCACTCACAACTGGGGCACAGAAAACGACGATAGTTTTACAGGCTACCACAGCGGTAACGACGAACCAAAAGGGTTTGGCCATATTGGTATTAGTGTACCCGATGTTTACGCAGCCAGTGAGCGCTTTGCAAAATACGATGTAGAGTTTGTAAAAAAACCAGACGATGGTTCAATGAAAGGCTTAGCTTTTATAAAAGACCCTGATGGCTACTGGATAGAAATACTCTCACCAGATGGCATAACCGATATTATTTTTGGTAAATAATCTCAACGCTTAATAAAACGGTTACCACATACTAAAAAGCCAGCTGTTACGCTGGCTTTTGTATTTTATTGTAAAATTACTTACTCAGTGCACTTATTCGTGTTTCAAGCGGCGGGTGAGATGAAAACAGCTCAGCCATGCTTTTACCACCCGCAATACCAAATGCCACCATTGAACCTTGCAATTGTGAAGGATGGTTTTGCTTTAACCTTTCTAGAGCAGAACGCATTTTATCTGTACCAACTAATTTAGCGGCACCGCTGTCGGCTGCAAATTCACGCTGTCTGCTGTAATGCGCTACAACTATACTTGCCAACACACCAAACAGGACTTGGAATAACATATCGAACAAAATGTAGGTCCAGCTTATTCCGCCCTCTTCTTCATCGCCATTAAGAAAATTATCTACAATATTTGCCAACACTTTTGCAGCAAATATAACAAAGGTATTTACCACACCTTGAATAAGCGTAAGCGTTACCATATCGCCACTAGCAATGTGTGACACCTCATGAGCAAGCACTGCTTCGGCTTGATCTTGGGTCATACTTTGCATTAAGCCTGTACTTACAGCAACTAGTGAATTGTTTTTACTTGGGCCTGTTGCAAAGGCGTTCATTTCAGGGCTGTCGTAAATTGCCACTTCAGGCATTGCAATGCCAGCTTTTTTAGCTTGTACTGCCACAGTGTTTACAAGCCATTGTTCGGTTTGGTTACTTGGTTGAGTAATAACCTGCGCACCCGTTGATTTTTTAGCAATCCATTTAGACATATAGAGTGAAATAAACGACCCACCAAAACCAAATACGGCCGCAATAAGTAATATACCACCTAGGCTACGATGGCTTAAGCCTAGCGCGCTCATTATAATTGAAAGCACCACACCTAATACCAACATAACCGCAAGGTTAGTTAATAAAAACAAAAATACACGTTTCATTCGCGTTCTCCAAAAATAACATTCATTGCTGAGCGATTTACTAAAATTTGATCGGCTGTAAGCAACACTACCGCAATGACACACTATGTCAATGCGGTAGTGTTATTCTGTGACAAACTATGTCACAGCGCAAGTACTATTTATGGATTTATTGATAAATTTCAAGAAGTGTTTATAAATTTGTAATTTTGGTGTTTGTTCGCTATACGGGCTAATAGCAAGAATGGGAAACGGTAAGCGTGCCTTTAAACTATCAAGGTTTGCTTGGTATTCATCCATGTGTTCATCAACTTGGTTGGCTATCCAACCTATACAGTTAATACCTAAGCTTTGTATGTGTGCTGCGGTTAAAAGTGCATGATTTAAGCAGCCCAACTTCATACCAACCACTAATATAACCGGTAGTTTCTCAGCTTTTACCCAATCGTATAAATACTCGGTATTATTAATAGGCAAAGCCCAACCACCAGCACCTTCTGTAAGCAGGTAGTCAGCGCCTTGCTGTTTTACCGTTTTATAGGCTGCAGTAAGTTCACTTACATTAATAGTTACACCCGCCTGCTCTGCGGCTATGTGGGGGGCTATGGGTGGTGCAAAAGTAAAGGGGTTTACCACGTCATACTTTGCGCTAACTGTTGCACTTTCCATTAGCATAAGTGCATCAGCATTAACAAGTTGGTCAAACGCCATTTCAGACCCAGCAGCTAGTGGTTTATACCCTATTGCCTTTTTTTTATGTTGGGCAAGCAGTTTTAACAATAAACTGGTTACATGTGTTTTTCCCGCATCGGTGTCGGTACCAGTAATAAAAAATTCTTTCATAGCTTTGCCTTGTAACAAACGATGTTTACGCTTTAGTTAATGATAACAATACTACATGATAAGAAACACAGGCTTTTTGGTTTATTAATGGATACGCTGCACACGCCGTTTTAAGCGCCGATTTTGTTAATAAACCTGGGCGTGTTTTTCCTGTATTATGAGTGGTTGCGCCAATTGCTTTTATTGAGCGAATTGCTTGCAGCGGTGTCGAATATTTATCTGTATACATTGTGCTTATAGTGTTTGTAACATTAAAACCAGAACTTTGGACCGATTGGTTTATATAATCAACCGAATTAAATGTATTAATATGGCTGTGGCTATCTACCGCAGCAAACGCTGTTTTTATTTCGTTAAGTGAGCCTTCAACTACAGTGCTAATAAAAGCTTGCCCGCCCGGTTTTAATACCTCATAAAGTGACTTTAAAAGCACGTTAAAGTTAGCTGACCATTGCACCGCAAAGTTACTAAAAATAATATCTACACTGTTTGATTGTAATGGTAAATTGTCCATATCTGCGCATACTTTGTAATCGCCTTTATTACAACTATTGAGCATATTAAAACTTAAATCCATGGAAAGCACATTACCATAAAGGCTTTTAAGCTGATGGGTGTTTACAAGTGGGCCTGCACCTAAATCAACACACACCTTATTTTTATTACATGCTAAAGGCGTTATTAATTTGAACAAATCATCCGCTGCTTTTTTTTGAACATGTGCATGCGTATTGTAATCACCCGCCGCTTTTGAAAATTTAACCTGCGCTCCTTTTTTAAGGGCTGGGTTAAACCTTTTTAAATGGCACAGTGTTGCGGGCTTTGTAACCGGCTTACTATCAAGTGCATGGGCTATCATAATAGTGCCTCTGCTAAATGTTTAACTAGATAAGTAATATCATCAAGGGTGTGCGCTGCCGTTAACGTCACTCTTAAGCGTGCAGTATTGTACGCAACCGTAGGTGGCCGAATAGCGGTTAGCCAAATTCCTTGTTGCTTGAGTTTATTAGCCGCTTTTAATGTTTGCTCTGCACACCCTAATACAATAGGTTGAATAGCCGTATCGGACTCCATTACCGCTATGTTGTGCTGTTGTGCAAGGTGTTTAAAAGTAGCAATGTTTTTATTTAACATTACTCGTTGCGTGTTAGCTTTTTTAATGTGCTTTAAGCGAACTAATGTATTATCTGCCAATAATGGCGACATAGCCGTTGAGTATGTGTAATCGCGGTTATATTGCAGCATGTAGTCTATAAATGCGCGTGAACCCAATACACACGCGCCACTACTAGCAACTGCTTTACCAAATGTGATGACGAGTATGTCGGGTAAAATATTGCCAATAAGTGTTTCGCAACTACCCAGTCCTGTATTACCTAACGCGCCAAAGCCATGTGCGTCGTCTATCATCAGCCATGCATTGTGTTGTTTTGCAAGGCGCAGTAGGTCTTTGATAGGGGCCGTATCACCATCCATCGAAAAAACACCTTCGCTAATAATTAACTTATTTTGTTGCTTTTGACTTTTCGAGCCGAGATCGTAAGTGATTTAAATCGTTGTGGTTAAACCGTATTAAAGCCGCATTTGAATGAAGTGCCCCATCTATTAAGCTAGCGTGGTTTAACTTATCTTGAAAAATAGCGCTGTTTTGCGCTGCTGCTTTATCCTGAAACAACGCTTTAATTACACTGCTATTAGCACTAAACCCAGAATTAAAAAGCAACCCAGCTTGATAACCTAACTGAGTGCATAAGTACTGCTCTAACGCTTGTTGCTGTAATTGATACCCTGTTACTAATGCAGAGCTATGGCTACCTAACGTATTAATATTTTCGTTCTCAATAGTTAAATCACCAAAGCCCAAGTAATCATTACTGGCAAAATTTAGGTAGGTTTTATCATTTACCATAATGGTTCGTGCTGTGGCGCTTTGTACCACGTGGCGTTTGCGTAAAAGCAATTGCTCTGCCCGTTCATTAAGGTGTGTGCTAATAAATTCAAATGGCATGAGTAACGCTTAATTAGGCTTCGTAAAATAATTCAGACGTTGCTTTATCTGCAACTTGTGATGAAAGCGACGCTGCTACAGCTTCATCTGAATAATCTTCACGCGTTTCTGGGTTCATTCCTAGCTTTTTAATTAGGTTCATATCGGCATCCGCTTCTGGATTTTCGGTGGTAAGCAGCTTGTCGCCATAAAATATAGAGTTAGCACCTGCAAAAAAACACATTGATTGCATTTGCTCGTTCATGGCGTTACGCCCTGCCGACAAACGTACATAGCTGTGTGGCATCATTATTCGTGCAGTAGCAATAGTGCGTATAAACTCAAAATGGTCTAAATCGTCAACGTTTTCAAGTGGGGTACCTTTTACTTTAACTAGCATATTAATAGGTACACTTTCTGGCTGTTGTGGCAAGTTAGCCAATTGCATAAGTAACCCATAACGGTCGGCTGCTTGCTCGCCCATACCGACTATACCGCCTGAACAGACTTTCATACCGGCATCGCGTACATGATCTATGGTGTTTAATCGATCTTCAAAGGTACGGGTTGATATAATTTGCTCGTAGTATTCAGGTGATGTATCTAGATTATGGTTGTAATAATCTAAACCTGCACTGCTGAGTTCGTGTGCTTTTTCGTTTGTGAGTTTGCCCAGCGTCATGCAGGTTTCAAGGCCAAGCTCTTTTACTTCTTTAACCATTTTCGAAATGTAAGGCATGTCTCTGTCTTTTGGATCTGACCACGCAGCGCCCATACAAAAACGTGTTGCGCCTTTTTGTTTAGCTAAACGCGCTTGCTCTACTACTTTTTCTACTTCAATAAGTCGCTCGCGCTCTAGGTCGGTTTTATAGTGCCCTGACTGTGGGCAATACTTGCAATCTTCTGGGCATGCCCCAGTTTTAATTGATAACAGGGTAGAAATTTGCACTTCATTTGGGTTGAAGTTAGCTCGGTGAACCGACGCCGCCTTAAAAAGTAAATCGTTAAACGGCATTTCAAATAATGCTTTAACTTCGCTATGGGTCCAATTGTGGCGAACAGGTGCAAGTTCCATAATTCTCTCTTTATTTTTTTCATATCGGTGATGTTGGATTAGTCTAAAACTTCAAGTACCATTGTCAACGAAGCCCACCCAGTTAAAGTTTACATATGAACAATAAATACTCAATTGATTTAAATTTTGATCGTGAACACATTTGGCATCCATACACATCAATGACAAAGCCTATTCCCGTTTACCCTGTAACCCACGCTAAACACAATATAATTTATCTAGAAACAGGCGAGCAACTTATAGATGGCATGGCATCGTGGTGGAGCGCTATTCATGGTTACAACCACCCTGCTATTAACAAAGCAATGGTTAATCAAATTAATAACATGAGCCACATTATGTTTGGAGGTATCACACATTCAAGTGCAGTTGAGCTGTGTAAAAAACTTGTAGATATCACCCCCCCAAGCTTAACTAAAGTATTTTTAGCTGACAGTGGCTCAGTAAGTGTTGAAGTAGCTATTAAAATGGCTCTGCAATACTGGTTAAGCCAAGGTATTAAAACAAAACAAAAATTAATGACTCCTTATAAGGGTTATCATGGCGATACGTTTGCTGCAATGAGCGTATGCGATCCTGTGAACTCTATGCATAGCCTATATAAGGGTTTTTTACCTGAGCACGTATTTGTACCTGCCCCAGCCAGTAAGTTTTCAAGCACTTTTGAGCAAAGTGAAGCGCTTGAACTTGAACAGTACTTTAAAAATAACCACCAACACGTAGCTGCTTTTATTATTGAACCCATAGTACAAAATGCGGGAGGTATGAATTTTTATCATCCCGATTATTTAGCCTGCGTAAGGCAATTATGCAATCAATACAATGTACTTTTAATTTGCGACGAAATAGCCACTGGCTTTGGCCGTACGGGTAAGTTATTTGCGGTTGAACACGCTAATATCGAACCCGATATTTTATGTATAGGTAAAGCACTTACCGGTGGCTCAATGACTTTATCGGCAACGATTACGAGCGATAAAATTGCCACAGGCATTAGTGAAGGTGAAGCCGGAGTTTTGATGCACGGACCTACCTTTATGGGTAATCCGCTAGCGTGCGCAGCTGCATGTGCCAGCATAGACTTATTACTAGAGCAAAACTGGCAACAACGCGTAGAAGAAATAAATAATCAACTTCAGCAATTACACAAATGTATGGAACTTGAAGACGTTGCTGATGTAAGAGTGCTGGGCGCGATAGGTGTTGTAGAGCTTAATAAAAAGGTTAGCAATATCGATGTTGCGACTATTCAGGCCTTTTTTGTAAAACAAGGTGTATGGATCCGCCCTTTCGGTAAACTAATTTACCTTATGCCACCGTATATAAGTGACGAAAACAGCATTAAAACGCTTTGCGATGCTATTTATAGTGCAATTAAAGGCAAACATTACGCTAAAGCATAGTGATTTTTTAAAGTTTAATAGTGGTATTAATTAGTTAATAGCTTCATTAATTTTAAGCAAAAAGCGGATTTAACTTGATATAGATCATTTGTATTAATTAAATTCGTCCTCATGCCTTCAAATACGTGTTTAGCAGTTTTAGTATATTGCTCTTCGTAATATTTACGGATATGATAATACCTATCATTTACAATTACCTTTTTGGACTTCTTTCATGAACTTATTTTTTAAACCAGCCAAAACATTAGGTGCCTCTTTATTAATAGCGTCTGCGTTTATTGCGCAACCTGTATTTGCTAACGGTCCTATTGGTGAACATGTAAATCACCTTCAAGCTAACCTTAAAAGCTATAACGAAGAAGTTGAATGGATGGTAGGCAAAGTAGACACGCTTGTTAGCACCTACGAAAATAAAGGCGCTAAGGCCGTAAATACCGACGATTTAATTGAATATTGGGAATCGGTAAAATTTCACAGTGCAATTGAAACTAATTTAGTGCCTGTTTATGCCTCTATTTGGCAGGGTTTGTACGGTGTAAAAATGGCAATTGACGGTGGTAAATCAGCTGCTGAGGTTCGTGTACAACAAACCGCAATGAATAATGCTTTATGGCAAGGTTTAGGTGCTGTTAAATTAGCGGCTAAATTTCAACAAAAAGGCTTGTTAGAGTCTGTTACAGCTACAGCAAGTAAAGAAATGACGCAAAGTGCAACAATAGACGAAATAAAGCACAAACTAGACCGCGTCATCGCAAAACTTGCTGAGCGCCTACAAGACGAAGCCACTGAAATTGTTCACGATACGTATCTACACTTATTCGAAGGCGTTGAAGGTACACTTATCGAGCAAGATGCCAATCTAGTCGAGGCAATTGAAAAAGATTTTAACGTCACGCTTCCAAAAGCAATCGCAGATAACAAAAGTGTTGATGAAGTACGCGATGTAGTTACCAGCATGCAAACAAAATTAGACCGCGCCAAACGTTTAATTGAAAAAGCAGAAAAAAACCGTAAGGACGTTTTTTAGTGGAACGCAGAACCTTTATACAAAGGTTAGCTGCATTAGGGGTAATTGGTTCATTGCCATTACCTCTATCGCAAGCTTTTGCTAATACAGTAACCAACCCCGTCTCGGTTGACGATTTACCTAAGCTTAAAGGTGATTTAACCTTATATTTAGGCCGAGGTGAAGGTGGTTTATACGAAAACGTATTACAAGCTATCCAAAAAAATAACCCTGATTTTAATTTAGCTATTCGCCGCGGACCAACAGCTGCACTTGCCAACACAATTGTTGCAGAAGCCAAAGCGGGTGTTAAACGTGCTGATTTATTTTGGGCTGTGGACTCAGGTGCAATTGGTTTAGTGACCGATGCAGGCCTTGCAAAACCACTGCCAGACGATTTTTCGGCTCAACTGCAGCCGCAATTTAAATATAAAGACTGGGCGCCAGTAACGGGACGTATTCGTACATTGCCTTTTAATACGTCGCGTTTAACTAAAGATCAAATTCCAACCAGCATTATGGAAATTGCTGACAGCGACTTGAGTATTGGTTGGGCCCCTGCTTATGCGTCTTTTCAATCGTTTGTTACAGCAATGCGTATTTTACAAGGCGATGATAAAACGGCTAAATGGCTCAAAAAAGTTAAAAAACGTAGCAAAAACATACGCAGGTGAATTAGGCGTTGTAATGGGTGTGGAACGGGGTGAAGTTGATATTGGCTTTGCTAATCATTATTACACTTTACGTTTAAAATCAGGCAAGCCGGATGCAAATCTTGATTTAGCCTTTACCCAAAACGATGCAGGCTGTTTAGTCAACGCCTCGGGTATATTAACGCTTAACAGTGACCCGCTTGCTACTAACTTTATGCGCTATTTACTCAGCAAAGAAGTACAAGGTTATTTAGCACGTGAAGCCTACGAAATCCCCCTTGTAAACGGTATTGCTCAGCCTGATGGTTTACCTTCGCTTTCGAGTGTTTCACCACCTAAAATTGATTTAACACAGCTTGCAGATTTGCGACCCACTATAGACTTAATGCGCAGCAACGGCGTTTTATAATGCGATTACCCCCATCTTACCCAATGGCGCTGCTTGCAGCGCTCATTACGCTTACCCCTATTTGTATATTAATGGTGCTTGCTAGTGACTCAAGTTCCTATTTTGATAGCCATAATTTAACCATATTAGGTAATACACTGGCTTTAATGGGCTTAACTGTTCTAGGCTCAATTTTAATCGGCGTACCACTTGCGTTTATAAGCGCCTATGTACACTTACCATTTAAAAAAGCATGGCTTGTATTATTTGCCGCTCCCCTTGCTATACCTAGTTATATTGGTGCGTTTACGCTTTATGCTGCATTTGGCTCTGGGGGTGAAATCAATAATTTACTCGGATTTGAAACACCGTCTATGTATGGGCTATCCGGCGCTGCAATAGTTATGACCTTGTATACATTTCCATTTGTAATGATGACTACCCGTTCATCTTTACTCAGTTTAGACGCCAGCATGGTAAACGCAGCTCGCACATTGGGTATGTCGATGACGCAAAGTGTATTCAAAGTTATTCTACCCCGCGTGGTAAATGGCATTGCTGCTGGGTCGTTATTAGTGGCACTTTATACTTTATCTGACTTTGGCACCCCAGCCATGATGAGACTTGATACGTTCACCCGTGTTATTTATGTTGAATACAATGCGTTTGAATTGGGTCGCGCAGCGATGCTGTCGCTTCAATTAATGGTTATTGTAGGTTTTTTATTACTTGTAGAGTCGCAAATAAAAACAGCGAGTGAGCGTCATGGCCGCCCCCTTATTTTATTCCCAAGTAAACTTCAATTGAGTGCGTTATTTGCTCTGTTCGCTCCTGTGCTGTTGCTAGCGATCGGCTTACCCTTGGCAATATTTTTTATATGGCTTGCACGAGATGGCTTAAGTAATTTTGATTTTACCATTGCATGGCATTCAACCTATGCGTCTGCACTTGCTGCTATTGTTGCCGTAATAGTAGCAGTCCCTGTTGCGCACGCGGCTCTCAGTGGCAAAGCAGGCAGGATTATGGAGCGCGTTACTTACTTTGGCTTTGGCATACCCGGTATTGTAATGGGCACAGCGCTGGTTTATGGCGGGTTGCAATTACCATTTTTGTATCAAACTTTGGGGTTACTTATTATTGCCTACATGCTACGTTTTTTGCCTCTCGCGGTTGGTTCAATTCGTACTAGTACCGAACATTTAGACCCTAGCTTAGTAAAATCTGCTCGAGTGCTTGGTGCAAGCCCGCGCGAAGCCTTCACACGTATTACTTTGCCTTTAACCATGCGTGGTATCGTCGCTGGTGGTGCATTGGTGTTTTTAGAGTCAATGCGTGAACTTGAGGCCACTTTATTACTAGGCCCTACTGGGTTTGAAACCCTGTCTACTTATTTATGGCGTGTTTACGAAGCTGGCTATTTTGGCCGTGCCGCTATACCTGGGCTGTTATTAGTGGTGATCTCTGCTTGTGGTTTAGCTATTATGATGTCTGGCGAAAAACGTAACCAGTTTGAACATTAAGGATTTGAAGTAAATGCTATCTGTAAGTCAGTTGTCTATAGATTATGGCAGTAATCGCGTTGTGAGCGATTTGAATTTAACGCTTGGTGAAAACGAAATCCTAATGCTTGTTGGCCCCACCGGTTGCGGTAAAAGTACAATATTACAAGCACTCGCAGGCTTAATACCTATTTCTGAAGGTGAAATAAACGCAGATAAATGGCGTGCAACCCCTAATAAATCAGTGCCTCCTGAGAAGCGCAGTGTAGGTATGGTTTTTCAAGACTTTGCGTTATTTCCGCATTTAACGGTTGAGCAAAATATTTGTTTTAAATTAAAAGATCACAGCGTGGCAGATCATTGGATTAACCTACTTGGTCTTGAAGAGTTTAGGGCTAAGAAACCTGCGACCCTGTCTGGCGGTCAAAAGCAACGCGTTGCATTAGCACGTACTCTTGCTCACCAGCCTGACTTTGTATTACTTGATGAGCCGCTGTCGAATCTAGATGCGGCGTTAAAAGACATGCTGCGTTGGGATATCCGAAACGCACTAAAAAATGCAGGTGTACCTGCTATTTGGGTTACCCACGACCAAGAAGAGGCACTATCGGTTGGGGATCGTGTTGGTGTTTTAAAAGGTGGGCAAATACAACAAATTGACACTCCCGAAAAATGCTTTAGCACCCCAGAAAACCGCTTTGTTGCGCGTTTTTTAGGTGAAGCTAGCTTTATAAAAGGTACATTAAATAACGGTCAAGCACTTACCGATATTGGTAATGTGCCCGCGCATGGTGTTGACTGTGCTCAAGGCAATGTTGATGTATTGCTTCGCCCCGACGATGTTTTATTAGTACAAAGCAGTATAGGTAATAATGGTGAGGTTATTTGGGTACGCTTTGAAGGCGGTAGTCGATTATGCGCTATAAAACTTGCCTGTGGTACAGTAGTCACTAGCCGCGTGAGTCATGAACTGGTTGTACACCCTGGTGACAACGTACATGTTTCGCTAAGTACCTCTCATCCGCTGGCTGCTTTTAAAAACTAGCGCATTAAATATTTTACTTTAGAGGAAACTATGAACGGACCAAATCCAAATAACCCATCTCCAATGCAAGGGTTTCCTCAAGTAGGTTATTTAAAAAATTTTATTACGTCGCCTAATATAGAAGTCGGTGATTATACGTATTACGACGACCCTGATGGGCCTGAACACTTCGAAAAAAACGTACTTTATCATTTCGATTTTATTGGCGACAAACTTATTATTGGGAAGTTTTGTGCCATAGCAAAAGATGTAACTTTTATAATGAATGGGGCTAATCATAAAAGTACTGGTTTTTCTACCTACCCATTTTTTATATTTGGTAACGGATGGGAAAAGTCTGCACCTCAACCAGGTGACTTACCATTTAAAGGAAATACAGAAATTGGCAATGATGTTTGGATAGGCTATAACGCCACTATTATGCCAGGGGTAAAAATAGGAAGTGGTGCAATCATTGCCAGTAAATCGGTAGTGACCAACGATGTGCCTGCTTATGCTGTCGTTGGTGGTAATCCAGCAAAAATAATCAAACAGCGTTTTGACGATAAAACGATTGATGCACTGCTATCTATTGCATGGTGGGATTGGAGCAATGACAAAATCACTGCTCATTTAGATGCTATAATTCAAAATAATTTAGACTTACTGTCTAAACTATAACACTACCATTCAAACATATACGCCATTTTACTTATGGTTTTAAGCGGCACGTTATGCGAATTGCGTTTAGCGTATAAGTGCTGCATTGATTTATCTTTTACTTCACCCACTATCACTTCTTTAACTTGGTAACCTAATGCAACAGCTGCTTGAGTGTATGCAACAAACTCCCATTTTTTTATATTGGTGTTGTCTACAATCACGAGCGGAATATCTTGTGCGAGCGCTTGTATAAAACGCGCTAAATTTAAATTATGGTATTGCGGTAATTTAAATTTATCAAAATGATATTCGCCCTGCTCATTTAAAAAATAATCGTCTGTTGAGCAAATTAAATATTGGCTTTCATCTGCAGTCGCTAATTCGTCTGCTAAATTTTGTGCATAATACGACTTACCGCTTCCCGGTAGTCCACGTAAAATAAAAACTTGTTTCATAGCATCCATTTCTAAAGTAATGGTCAGTATTGAGAAATCAAAGAATATATAATGCCACAAAATCACTAAATTTCAGAGCAGCAAATTACAAACTTAGTCATTTGTGCCTAAAAATCGACTAAAAATAAACCACATTGATAAAAACTTATAAAGAGTTGCCCGCAATAGTTTTTTTATTTTACTTTACTAGGTAAGATACAGGGTTCTAGTACAGCACCATCTATAAATAAAATATGGTTTATATACTGTACATATTTAAATAAATAAAGTTAGGCAACTTATATCATTGGAGTGAAGATGAGCCATTTAGCGATTTCAGAGCTATTAAAAGGCAATGTTGCGGTAGACAGCCAAGTAACAATTAAAGGCTGGATCCGTACTCGCCGCGATTCAAAAGCAGGAATATCATTTTTAGCCGTTCATGACGGTTCGTGTTTTGATCCTATTCAAGCGGTAGTTCCTAATTCACTAAATAATTATGATGAAGTTACTAGCTTAACAGCCGGTTGTTCTGTATCGGTTACTGGTGTTTTAGTTCAATCTGCGGGCAAAGGCCAATCGTTTGAAATTCAAGCGAATACGGTCACTGTATTAGGTTGGGTAGAAAACCCAGATTCATACCCAATGTCGGCAAAACGCCACAGCATTGAATACTTACGTGAACACGCTCACCTTCGCCCACGTACTAACATGATTGGCGCAGTAACACGTGTACGTAACTGTTTAGCACAAGCCATTCACCGTTTTTATCACGAGCAAGGTTACTACTGGATCAGCACACCTATTATCACAGCAAGTGACTGTGAAGGCGCAGGTGAAATGTTCCGTGTATCTACACTTGATATGCAAAACTTACCGCGTACAGATAAAGGCGACGTTGATTACAGTGAAGACTTTTTTGGAAAAGAAGCATTCTTAACTGTATCTGGCCAGTTAAACGGTGAAACTTACGCGTCTGCAATGTCAAAAATTTATACGTTTGGCCCTACTTTCCGTGCAGAAAACTCAAATACTTCACGCCACTTGGCCGAGTTTTGGATGGTTGAACCTGAAGTAGCATTTGCAGATTTAGAAGACATCGCAAAACTTGCTGAAAACATGCTTAAGTACGTATTTAAAGCGGTACTTGAAGAGCGCCGTGACGACATGGAGTTTTTTGCTCAACGTATCGAAAAAACTGCTATTAGCCGTTTAGAAGAATTTGTTGAAAAAGACTTTGCACAAGTTGATTACACAGACGCAGTCGAAATTCTTAAAAACTGCGGTAAGAAATTTGAGTTTGATGTTGAATGGGGTGTAGATTTACAGTCTGAGCACGAACGTTACCTAGCAGAAGAACACTTTAAAGCACCGGTAGTAATTAAAAACTACCCACGTGATATTAAAGCATTTTACATGCGCCAAAACGAAGACGGCAAAACCGTTGCTGCTATGGACGTAGTTGCACCGGGTATTGGTGAAATCATTGGTGGTTCTCAACGTGAAGAGCGCCTTGACGTACTTGATGCCCGCCTTGAAGAAATGGGCTTAAACAAAGAAGATTACAGCTGGTACCGCGACCTACGTAAATACGGTAGTGTGCCACATTCAGGCTTTGGTTTAGGTTTTGAACGCTTAGTTGCATATGTAACAGGTATGGGCAATGTACGTGACGTAATCGCCTTCCCTCGTACTAAAGGCAGCGCAACTTACTAAATTAGTATTTAGTAAATTGTTTAAAAATTAAAAACCAGCCAATTGGCTGGTTTTTTTGTGGCTAAAACTTAGCGTATAAAAAAAGCCGCAGCACCCATCAGGCACCACGGCTTTCAACCAGAATAAGGTTTAATAAATGGTTATAGTGCGTTTTCTAATTGCGGTAACACATCAAATAAATCGGCAACGAGTCCATAGTCTGCAACCTGAAAAATAGGTGCATCGGGGTCTTTGTTAATTGCAACAATCACTTTTGAGTCTTTCATCCCCGCTAAGTGTTGAATGGCACCGCTAATACCCACTGCGATGTATAAGTTAGGCGCTACAATTTTACCTGTTTGCCCTACTTGCATATCATTAGGTACAAAGCCTGCGTCTACCGCAGCGCGCGATGCACCAATAGCAGCACCTAATTTATCGGCTATACCGTTTAAAAGAGCGAAATTTTCGCCATTTTGCATACCACGACCACCAGATATAACCACCTCAGCAGCGGTAAGCTCTGGGCGCTCTGACTCAGTTTGCTCAACGCTTACAAACGTACTTAACTGTGAGTCCGATATTGTATCTAAAGTATTAATGCTTACAGCGGCTTGCTCGCTTTGCAAATCAAAACTACTTGCGCGTACGGTAATCACCTTTTTAGCATCAAGTGATTTTACAGTCGCAATAGCGTTACCGGCATAAATTGGGCGTTTAAACGTATCAGCATCTATTACATCAATAATTTCAGATATTTGTGCTACATCTAAAAGGGCCGCAACACGTGGCATAAAATTTTTGCCTGTGGTAGTTGCACTTGCCACAATATGACTGTAGTTGTCAGTTAACGACATAACTAAATCGGTCATGCTTTCTGCTAGTTGGTGTGCATAAGCTGCATTATCTGCAACAAGCACACTCGCAACGCCTTCTATACTTGAAATAGTCTCGCTCATATTGGCGATGTTTTCACCGGCCACTAATACATCAACAGGAAAACCCATTTGAATAGCCGCATTAATTGTTTTTGAGGTTTCTGGTTTTAAGGCACCGTTGTCGTGCTCTGCAATTACAAGTGTTTTCATTTAAATCACCTTTGCCTCTGTTTTTAATTTTTCTACAAGTTGTGCAACGTCTTCTACAATAATACCACCACTACGTTTAGCCGGTTCTTCTACGCTAACAAGCTGAATACGAGGTGTTAAATCTACACCTAAAGAGTCTGCAGCTATTACATCAAGCGGCTTGCGTTTTGCTTTCATTATATTGGGTAGTGATGCATAACGTGGTTCGTTCAAACGTAAATCTGTAGTGATAATGGCTGGCAATGAAAGTGCGACCGTTTGCAAACCGCCGTCTACTTCGCGTGTAATGTTTACTTTTCCATCAGCGACGACCACTTTAGACGCAAACGTACCTTGCCCACGATTAGTTAATGCTGCAAGCATTTGACCCGTTTGGTTATTGTCTGAATCAATCGACTGCTTTCCTAAAATAACAAGTTCTGGCGCTTCTTGCTCTACAATTTTTGCGAGTAATTTTGCAATGTGTAATGACTCTAATTTTTCATCGGTTTCGATGTGAATTGCTTTATCTGCACCCAGTGCAAGCGCTGTGCGTAGTTGTTCTTGCGATGTTTTAGCGCCAATAGTAACAGCTACAACTTCAGTGGCTGTACCAGCTTCTTTTAAGCGAATAGCTTCTTCAATTGCAATTTCACAAAATGGGTTCATCGCCATTTTAACGTTCGTTAAATCTACATCGCTGTTGTCACTTTTGACACGCGCTTTTACGTTGTAATCTATAACGCGTTTTATTGGTACAAGAACTTTCATAGGAACTCCATAATTATTTAAACCTACAACCTAACGTGTACGTCAACCTATTTATTTTATGAAATCAGACTACTTCCTGTTGACGTAAACGTCAACCTAAAATAACCTTTAACTATTCACAGCCTGTAACGAAAAATTGGCATTGTAATAAATAGGCTGAATACCTTGTTCAAATACTTAGGCAGTATTGAGTGAGTCCGTCATAAATAAAGAGGTTATTATGGTCGAACGTGAAACCATGGAATTTGATGTAGTTGTTGTAGGCGCTGGACCTGCGGGACTTGCTAGTGCAATAAAACTCGCACAACTTGCACAAGAAAAACAACAAGAGTGCATGATTTGTGTTGTAGAAAAAGGCTCAGAAGTTGGCGCGCATGTTCTATCGGGCGCTGTATTTGAAACAAAAGCGTTAGATGAATTACTACCAAATTGGCAAGAGCAAGGTGCGCCAGTAACTACGAAAGTTACAAATGATGAAATTTATTGGTTTAATAACGAAGAAAAAGCAACATCAATCCCCCACTTTGCTACGCCTAAAACATTTCATAATAATGGTAACTACATTGTTTCAATGGGTAACGTATGCCGCTGGCTAGCAGAGCAAGCTGAAAGTTTAGGCGTAGAAATATTTCCAGGCTTTAGCGCACATTCACTTATTATTGAAGACGACGCAGTAAAAGGTATTGTTACGGGTGACATGGGCGTTGATAAAGAGGGTAATGAAAAAGATGGCTACATGCCAGGCATGGAGCTAAGAGCTAAATATACTATTTTTGCTGAGGGCTGCCGAGGCCATTTAGGCAAACAACTTATAAACCAGTTTGCACTTGATGCTGACTCATCGCCTCAACATTATGGCTTAGGCTTTAAAGAAATATGGCAAGTAGATGAGTCTAAGCATCAACAAGGTAAAGTAGTTCATGGCACAGGTTGGCCGTTAAGTGGTGATACGAGCGGTGGTGCATTTATGTATCATAGCGAAAATAATCAGGTCGTTGTTGGCTTAATTGTTGATTTAAATTACACAAACCCGCATTTAAGCCCGTTTGATGAATTCCAGCGAATGAAACATCATCCTGTTTTTAAACACGTACTTGAAGGCGGTGAGCGTATTGCTTATGGCGCGCGTGCTATTGCAAAAGGTGGATTACACTCTTTACCTAAAATGCATTTTCCTGGCGGATTATTAGTAGGCTGTGATGCAGGCACATTAAATTTTGCAAAAATTAAGGGAAATCACACAGCAATGAAATCGGGCATGATAGCCGCTGAAGTCATTTTTGAAGCATTAGAAAATGAACAAGCTAATACTGATTTAGTAAATTACCACCCGCAGTTTGAACAATCTTGGGCTTATAAAGAGCTTTATCATTCTCGTAATTTTGGTCCGGTGATGCATAAGCTAGGTAAATTTTTAGGGGGTGCATATAACACGCTCGATCAAAATGTATTCAACGGTGCTTTACCATTTACCTTTAAAGATGATGTTCCAGATTACTCTACGCTGGTTGATGCTAACATTGCTGAAAAAATAGCTTACCCTAAGCCTGATGGTTCACTTAGTTTTGATAAACTTTCAAGTGTGTTTTTATCAAACACTAACCATGAAGAGTCTCAACCTTGTCACCTAAAACTTAAAAACGCAGCAATACCAATAAAAGTTAATCTTGTGAAATTTGATGAACCTGCGCAGCGCTATTGCCCAGCAGGTGTTTATGAGGTGCAAGAAATAGAAGGTAACAACGAGTTTGTAATTAATGCACAAAACTGTGTTCACTGTAAAACCTGTGACATTAAAGATCCGAGCCAAAACATCACGTGGGTTACCCCAGAGGGCGCTGGCGGCCCTAATTACCCCAATATGTAATATCTTTTACATATAAATTATAAACATATCCTAAATTGCAGGGGCTTCGCCCCCTTTTTTGCGCTATGCTGATTGTATAATTAATAAAAAGAGTAAAGCTTATGCCGTCGTCAAATGTTGTTTTTCGTTTTTTAGCAGAACCTACCGACGTTAATTTTGGTGGGAAGGTGCATGGTGGTGTGGTTATGAAGTGGATTGACCAAGCTGGCTATGCCTGTGCTGCAGGCTGGAGTGGTCATTATTGTGTAACCGTATCGGTGGCAGGTGTTAAATTTAGACGCCCTATTCTGGTTGGTCAAATAGTAGAAGTGGAAGCTAAAATTGCACATACCGGTAAAACAAGTATGCAAATATTTATACAAGTTCGGTGTGGCGACCCTAAAACACAGAACATGGTTGAAACAAATCACTGTGTAATAAGCTTTGTTGCCATGGATGAAACAGGTTACCCCGTTGCAGTGCCAGAGTTTAAAGCGGTCACCAATGAAGATGTAAAATTAGAAAACTACGCAATTAAAATGAAAGAAATTGCGATAGAAACCGAAAACTTACTTCATCAAGTGTAATTACGCATTAGCTAATTTTTGTACTGTAAAAATCACCTAATGCTTTGTAAAAAATACAATTTATTTAAAATCGCTAAATCTTAGCAGTTAGCGATTTGTTTAATAAAAAACCTAAACAACCCAAATAACTAATCCAAAAATACTAGTTCAGCTGTTTTAGTAATCAATTTAATCATTGGCATGTTCACTGCAAATAAGTAATTGAAGTTTGAAAAATCAAACCATTTTATTTTTTAAAGGAGCTATTTAATGATTAAATCACTTTCACTTTCAGCACTAGCGCTAGCAACACTTGGTTTTAACTCTGCGGCGCAGGCAGATATTTCCGATTTTGATTCTCCACGTATTTATACCGGTATAGGTTACGGACAGTACTCTTTTGAATTTGAAGACAGTGAAAACGATACTGATTTTGATGATGACGCACAAATGCTCAAAGGATATGTTGGTACGCAATTTAATGAATATTTAAGTGTAGAGCTGGCTTATCAAAACTTTGATGAAGTTAGCGATATTGATAGCAAAGCTGAAATTGACGGCGTGTCATTGGCCGCGCGTTTAGGTATCCCATTAACTGAGAGCTTTTCAGTTTATGCCAAAGGTGGTTGGTTAGAATGGGATGCAGATATAAAACAAGAACTCCCTGTTGGAAGCGTTTCTACTTCACAAGATGGCGGTGACGCATTTTATGGTGCTGGTTTAGAGTTTGCTTTTTCTAGCAATGTGCAAATGCGTTTAGAGTACGAGCGTTACAAACTAGACGATGATATTGATCCTGATATGGATGTAGCATCAGTGTCACTGCAATACATGTTTTAAACTATAAACAGGTTGTTTAACAAAGGTAAGCTTAGGCTTACCTTTTTCTGCTTTATATAAACCATTCAGTCTAAAAGCTATTTTAAACCATTTAGTCTAATTAAATAAATTGCTATGCTGTGATGCGATGGCCTGTAAATAAAGGTAGAATACCCGCCTATTCTATTTGTACTTGAGTAACATGAGCGACTACAGCATTTCGGCCGTTGGCCACATACAATCTCCCTATAAACAAAAGTTTGCCATACCAAGACAACCTCGTTTAGTACCCGAAGCCAAAGCAAAACTTATTTTTGCGCCTGATTTTAACCGCGAAGAATTTGTACGCGGTATTGATGAATTTACCCACATTTGGTTATTGTTTCGTTTTCATGAAACCGCAGATAAAGGCTACTCGGCCATGGTGCGCCCTCCTCGCTTAGGCGGTAATGAACGCAAAGGTGTATTTGCTACTCGTGCTACTTTCAGACCAAATGCCATTGGTATGAGTGCAGTGAAGCTTGAGGGTATAGAATATAAAAATGGCCAACTCAGTCTATTACTTGCCGGAATAGACCTGCTTGATGGCACACCCATCATTGACATAAAACCCTACTTGCCTTATTCAGATGCCATGCTTGACGCAAGTGCTGGCTTTGCAGATACACGCCCAGAAACACAAATGAGCGTAGAGTTTACCCCTGAAGTGACTTTATTCATTGAGCAGCAAACTCAATACCCTGATTTATTAAACTTTATTAGTAATGTTTTAAAACAAGATCCACGCCCTGCTTACAAAAAACAAAAAGACGGCGAGCAGAGCTATGGAATGACATTGTATGATTACAATATACGCTGGCAAGTTAATGGCGAGCACAACCTAGTAACAAGTATAGAAAAAAGCTAAATAACTCACTTAGCGCTTTTGTGTAAAAGCAACCGCTGGTAAACTTAAGCTCTATTAAAAGAACATATTACTCTATTTCGGAAAAATAATGCGTACCAGTCAATATATACTCGCAACACTTAAAGAAACGCCTTCAGATGCTGAAATTGTATCGCATCAGTTAATGCTTAGAGCCGGTATGATCCGTCGCGTCGCTTCGGGTTTATACACTTGGTTACCCTCTGGTTTACGCGTTTTGCGTAAAGTTGAAAACATTGTTCGTGAAGAAATGGACAAAGCAGGCGCAATAGAAATGCTGATGCCTGTGATACAACCTGCTGATTTATGGGAAGAGTCAGGCCGTTGGAGCGAGTTTGGTCCAGAGCTAATGCGCTTTACAGACCGTCATAATCGTGAATTTGCACTTGGTCCAACACATGAAGAAGTAATCACCGATTTTGTTCGCAAAGAAGTGAATAGCTATAAACAGTTACCACTTACTTTATATCAAGTACAAACTAAAGTACGTGACGAACGACGCCCTCGCTTTGGTGTTATGCGCGCCCGTGAATTCACCATGAAAGACGCTTATTCATTTCATTTGAGTGAAGAATGTTTAAATAATACGTATCAAGCAATGCACAAAGCATACTGTAATATTTTCGAACGTTTAGGCCTAGATTACCGCCCAGTAATTGCCGATACAGGGTCTATTGGTGGTAGCGTGTCTCATGAATTCCATGTTTTAGCCGAATCAGGTGAAGACGCTATCGCATTTAGCGATGGTAGTGATTACGCCGCTAATATTGAAAAAGCCGAAGCCCTTGCCCCAACAGAGCCTCGTGCTGATGCTACAAAAGAATTAAAAGCGTTCCCGACTCCAGATGCTAAAACAATTGAAGAGCTTAAAAAGCATTACGGTGTTAAACCACACCGTAGTGTTAAAACGTTAATCGTTTATGGTGCCCCAGATGAAAACGAACAACGTGGTTTAGTTGCCCTTGTTATTCGTGGCGATCACGAATTAAACGAATTGAAAGCGGAAAAACACCCTCTCGTTGACTCACCGCTTGAAATGGCAAAAGAAGCAGACATCATTGCTGCAATCGGCGCAAAACCTGGCTCACTAGGTCCTGTAGGATTAACAATGCCAATTATTGTTGACCGCACAGCCAACGTAATGGCTGACTTTGTAGCCGGTGCTAATAAAGACGACGAACACTTTAGCGGCATAAACTGGGACCGTGATGTAACTAACTACGACGTTGCTGATATTCGTAACATTGTAGAAGGCGATCCTAGCCCTTGCGGCCAAGGCACATTACAAATTAAACGTGGTGTTGAAGTAGGACATATATTCCAACTTGGCACAAAATACTCAGAAGCCATGAAAGCAGGCGTATTAAACGAAGATGGCAAAAACCAAGTAATGACCATGGGTTGTTACGGTGTAGGTGTATCGCGTATTGTGGCTGCTGCTATTGAGCAAAACAACGATAAATACGGTATTATTTGGCCACAATCTATTGCGCCGTTCGACCTTGCTATTGTACCAATGAACATGCACAAGTCGCATCGTATTCCTGATATTGCAAACAGCCTTTACCAAGGTTTAAAAGATGCAGGTGTGGATGTGTTATTTGACGATAGAAAAGAGCGCCCAGGTGTCATGTTTAATGATATGGAGCTTGTAGGTGTGCCTTTCACACTTGTAATTGGCGAACGTAACCTAGACGAAAATAAAGTAGAGCTTAAAAATCGTCGCACTGGTGAAAAGCTAATGATTGACATAGATACCGCTATTGAAAGCATTAAAGCAGCTATGCAAGCCTAAACTCTTATTCGTTATTCAATAACGTGAATGCAAAAACCGCTTTTTAAGCGGTTTTTTTTATGCCTGAATTTTGTGTCATATAGCTTTACTAAAAATGTCGTATCACTGTCATTTTTTCTCTCTAAAGTAATTTATAGCTAACAAAACTAACGAGGGACAATATGAAAAGTGCTGAACAAAAGGCTAAATACCCTGCTATATGGATATCAGATGTTCACCTAGGCTATAAAGATTGCAGAGCTGATTATTTACTCGATTTTCTAAGCGCTGTTGAGACTGACGTTTTATATTTAGTTGGCGACATTATTGATTTATGGTCTATGAAGCGCCAATTTTATTGGCACCCCTCTCACTATCAAATACTTAATTGCATTCAACAAAAAGCGGCCAACGGAACACGCGTAATTTATATACCAGGAAACCATGACGAAACCTTTAGAAACTATATAAATCAAACCCTATTTGGTATAGAGGTCCACCAGCAGTATATTCATGTAACTCAAGCCAATAAACGCTTTTTGCTCGTTCACGGCGATGACTTTGATAGCGCAACTCGTTATAACAAAATTATTAGCATTGCTGGCGATGCAGGCTACGATTTGCTTTTATTTTTAAATCGTTGGAGCAATAAAATAAGAAAGTTGTTTGGGGGTAATTATTGGTCGTTAGCGTCGTGGATAAAAGCACGAGTGCATAAGGCACGCGAAGCAATAAATGCATTTGAAGACGCAGCTATTCATGAGGCAAAAAAACAAAACGTAGACGGAATTATTTGTGGGCATATACACCACCCTAAAATAAAAGTGTGCGACGGCATAGTGTATTGTAACGACGGCGATTGGATAGAAAACTGCACCGCCTTAGTGGAACAAGCCGATGGAAAAATAGAACTGCTTCACTGGTCAGATACACACACAGTTTTAGACAGCGCCGACATATCTAACATTTCATCGCCACTAATGAGTAATGACGATGCAAAACCTAAAAAGTCGGCAGCCTAATTACTGACTTTAAACCAAGTCATAAATTTTAACCCTTGTTGACGGCCTTAAACAAAAAAGCATCACTTAAGTGATGCTTTTTAAAGATGAGTAGCACACTATCTAAATAGTACATCTTCTCGGTTAAACCATTTAACGCAAAATGCGAGTAACGCACCTGCAATAAGAGCGGTTGCTAAAAATATGAGCCCTACAAACGTGTAATCTACAGTGCCTTTAATTATGTCTTTAATGGCTAATGCAACGTTGGTTACTGGAATAAACGCGGTTTTAGCAGTCAATTCCATATTTGGCATTATTGAAATAATAATAGGGAAAAACACCCCCATACTTAAAGGAGCCATGTAGTTTTGTGCTTCTTTAAACGTACGCGCATAAATAGATATAGCTAACGCTAAAGAAGAAAATATGGCAGCCAATGGCAGTAATAATACAAAAATCATCAGCAAATCGGTAACCGCCAAAGTACTAAATGCCGTTTTTATAAAGTCTAAGTCTGCGAACGCCAGTGCAACAGCAACCCAACACCCCATACTCACAACCGTAATAGTGGTTGATGCAATAGAGGTGGTCAGTAATGTTATAAATTTACCTAATACCAGCTCTGTGCGTGTTATGGGTGTAAGTAAGAGTGTTTCTAGTGTGCCGCGCTCTTTTTCACCGGCCCCTAAGTCAATTGCAGGATATGTAGCGCCCATTAACACCAATGGAATAAGTAAATATGGTAAAAAGCCACCTATTTTTTCACCTAAGTTTTCACGTTTATCGGCCGTATCTACTTTAACAACTTCAATAGGGGTAAGGATAGCTTTGTGCGTAGACTCTTCTATCCCAAAGCTTTTTAATTTTTTGGCTTGCAATACGTCGCTGTATTCTTGAGCTAGTTCTTTGACCCGGTCAAATAAAAAATTTATTGATTTTGCGTCGTTAAATACCACTTCCCATTTGCTTTGTTCACCACTGTCGAGTGTATCTTCTGCGTTACTTGGCAAATAAATACCCATATCTATATCGCCGGCAGTAACACCTGCTTTGAGCTCTTCTATTGTATTAAAGGTTTTACTGCCCTTATAAAGTTCAAAGCTTTTGTGGTAAAACACTTTGTTGGTAAATTCTGGTGCGTATTCACCATTAATAATTACGTAAGTATTAACTTTTTGGTCAGCTTCAAGTGCCGCTTGCGAACTAATAAAAGCCATAACGGCAAAAATTATTGGGAAAATAAGTACTGGCAGCGCCACAACAAACATAAGCGTTTTTTTGTTCGCGAAGGAGCTCTTTTAATTCCTTTTTATATACTTCAAACATTATGCTTCTCCGTTAATATGTTCATAAACGCTTGGTTTAACTCTTCACTGTTTCCGGCTTGTTTAAACTCTTCAACTGTGCCATCAAAGCAGCTTATGCCTTCGTTAATTACCGCTACACGGTCACATAACAATGCGACTTCATCTAAATGATGGGTAGAAAAAATAACCGGTGTGCCTTGTGCTTTTAAACCTTTGATAAATTCGATCACTGTTTGTGTGGTCATGATATCAAGGCCTGTTGTAGGCTCATCGAGCACAACTACTTTTGGGCGATGTACAACTGCACGGGCTATATTTGCTTTTTGTTTCATACCAGTTGATAAATTTTCAGCGCGCTTATCTATAAATTTATGCATATCGAGTAATGTAAAAAGCTCATCACAACGTGATGCTATATCGCTTTTTTTCATCCCGTGAAGTTTTGCAAAGTACTCTATGTTTTCTTTAACGGTCAGACGACCATACAAGCCAGTAGAGCCTGATAAAAACCCAATCGACTTTCGCCCTAAAAGAGGTTTTTTAACAATATCGTTGCCAGCAATTGTAATAGAGCCTTCATCGGGCTTTAAGGCTGTTGAGATCATTCTTAAGGTGGTTGTTTTACCTGCGCCATTAGGGCCTAACAACCCTAATACTTCGCCTTCAGCGCAGCGAAAACTGACATCTCGTACTGAATGAAAGTAGTCTTTATCTTCACGCGGATCGATATCATCTACTTTATTTTTTTTATGGTCTTTCGTCAGCTTAAAACGTTTTTTAAGCCCGGCAACTTCTATCATGCGCATGTCCTT
>NZ_BADX01000134.1:0-42438 GCF_000241365.1 Pseudoalteromonas sp. BSi20480
TGCTCTGCTTATTTTTTTCGGATATTACTTACATGCATATCAATAGAGCGGTCGAACGATGCTAAACGCCTGCCTAGCACTTCTTCACTAATTTGCTCTTTACTAACAACTTGGCTGGCGTTTTTACACAAAAGTGCCAGTATTTCGTACTCTGTGCCAGTCAGCGTGAGTGTATTCTCATCAATAGAGGCTTCTCGTGCTGCAAGGTTAATAGTTACACCATTTACAAGCAGCTTATTAGTTGTGTTGATATTTAAGCTGTTTATATGCTCTATACGACGTGTAATCGCTTTTACGCGGGCAAGTAACTCTCTGTGATTAAATGGTTTTGGTATGTAATCATCCGCACCGAGCTCTAATCCAAAAATACGATCAAAGTCTTCACCTTTAGCTGTAAGCATAATGACTGGGGTGAGTTTGGTTTGCCTAAGTTGTTTTAGAACTTCAAAGCCATCTAGCGTAGGTAGCATGACATCAAGCAATATTAATGCGTAGTCGTTTGCCTGTGCTAACTTTAGGCCTTGTTCGCCGTCGTGTACGCTTTGTATTTCAAACCCTTGGCTTAAAAGGTATTCGCTGAGTAACTCACAAAGACCCGTATCGTCGTCAATCATTAATAGTTTCATTTACAAACCCTTAGGCAATATTTCATTTCTTTATTTTACGCCCTTAATTGCTCAAAAGTGAATCTTTACACAACCTTTACACTGCTTTGCGTTACTTTGCGTTGAGTTAGTTATAGTTAACTCACTGGCTAGGCAATTACACGACAGCCAACCACAACCAACCCAACAGTTAAGGTGATGATTATGACTAAAGTAAATACACTTTCAAAATTAGTACTTATTTGTGGCTTAGCAACAGCCACACTTGGTGCAGGTAGCGTACTAGCTAAAGGCGGTATGCATGATCGACAAGGGCATTCTTCAGCGCGTTTTTTACTTTCTGAACGCGGCGCCGAAAAACTTGATTTAACGCAAGATCAGCAAACTAAGCTAAAAGCTATTTTTGAAGCACAAAAAACGCAAATGAAAGCCTTACGAGGCGACGATAAAGAAGCACGTAAAGCAATGCGTAAAGCGCACAAAGCAAAAATGGATGCATTACTATCAGCAGCAACATTTGACGAAAATGCAGCAAAAGAGCTTTTAAGTGAGCGCCAAAGTAAAGGTGAAGAGTTTGCCTTAATTAAGCTAAAAACGCAGCATCAAGTAATGCAGTTGCTTAACGCAGAGCAAAAAGAAAAGTTTGCTAAAATTCAAAAGCGTAAAAGTAAAAAGCAGCGTAAGCAAAAAAGCTAACTGACCCTAAGGTTAACTTTTAAGTGAGTACTAAAAAGCCAGCATTTAGCTGGCTTTTGTTTATATAAAAACTAGATGACATTACTTAAAAAAGTCATCTTCGTTTTTAGCCATCATGGCTTCTATGTCTTCAATCATGTCTTGGTTTATTTGATCAGCCGATGTGATTGGCGCTGAAATTTTATTATTTTCAAACGACCACTCACCCAAATCAATTAGTTGGCAACGCTTAGAACAAAATGGGCGGTGAGGACTTTGCTCAGACCACTCAACATTTGTTTTACAGGTTGGACAATTTACAACAGTAGGCATGTTTTACTCTCAACAGATTACTCATTAGCGCTTACTGTATTTAAAGTAAGCAAAGCGCTAAATAGTTTTACATATTAGTTACGCGGTTTATTTCAGCAAGTGACGTTAAACCATCAGCGGCTTTACGTAAACCCGATAGGCGCAAATTATTAAAACCGGCTTTTAATGATACCTCAGCGATTTCTAGTGAGTTACCGCCACGCATGATTATTTGTGCAATTTCTGGTGTGATTTGCATAACTTCGTAAATACCTACACGACCTTTGTAACCATCTGTACAGCCATCACACCCTTTAGGTGCATATAAAGTCATATCTTCAATTTGCGCTGTACTAAACCCTTGGCGAGAGAGCTCTTCGCTTGGCAATTGTTCTGGCGTTTTACATTTAGGGCATAAACGGCGTGCTAGTCGCTGTGCAATAATTAAACTAATTGAGCTGGCTACGTTATAGGCGGGTACGCCCATATTTAATAGTCGGGTAATGGTTTCTGGCGCTGAATTGGTATGTAACGTAGATAAAACCAAGTGACCTGTTTGCGCCGCTTTTATTGAAATTTCTGCGGTTTCAAGGTCACGTATTTCACCTACCATGACCACATCGGGATCTTGACGTAAAAACGCACGCAATGCATTAGCAAAGGTCATGTCGGCTTTAGGGTTAATTTGTACTTGGTTTATCCCTTCAAGGTTTATCTCAACCGGATCCTCTGCGGTACTAATGTTTCGCTCAGGTTGGTTTAATATGTTTAAACCCGTATAAAGCGATACTGTTTTACCTGAACCGGTAGGACCTGTAACGAGTATCATGCCTTGTGGTTGACCAAGTGCATCCATGTATAACTTTTTCTGCTCTTCTTCGTAACCAAGTACATCAATACCTAGCATAGCGCTTGATGAATCAAGAATACGCATTACTATTTTTTCGCCCCACAGCGTAGGCATAGTACTGACACGAAAATCGATACTTTTTCGCTCAGTAATTTTCAATTTAATTCGGCCATCTTGTGGTTTACGCTTTTCGGCAATATCAAGTCGCGACATTACTTTAATACGAGCAGAAAGCTTGGTTGCTAATGTATTAGGTGGACTTGCCACTTCGTGCAAGATGCCATCAATACGAAAACGAATTCGGTACTTATGCTCGTAAGGTTCAAAGTGTAGATCCGATGCGCCTTTTTTTATCGCGTCCATTAAAATTTTATTGATGTACACAATAATTGGTGCATCGTCTTTGTCGTCATCTTGCGGTGCAGATTCTTTTTGGCTTTCTGTGTCTAGGTCGGCAAATTCTTTAAACTCATCATCGCTCAAATCTAGGCTGCCGGTTGCATCTAGCAATTGCTCAATTTTATTATCGAGCTGAATGTAATCAACGACGACTATTTCGCATGAAAGGCCGGTACTAAATTCAAAGTTTTCGAAGGCGCCGTAATCGGTTGGATCAGAGGCTGCCACATACACTTTTCGGCCTTTTTGTACCAACGGTAAAATATGGTGTTTGCGGATCAGTTTTTCTTTTACAAGATCGGCAGGAATAGACGCAGGGTCAAAGTCTTTTAAATCAAAATAGGGAACACGAAACAAATCAATACATTGCTCTGCTAACTCTTTACTGTCTATTTTTCCGCATTTAGAAATCAGTTCAGCGGTTGAGGCAAACTCTTGCTGCTTTGCTTTTACCGTATCGGCATCAATACGCCCAAGCGTAAGAAACTTTCTTAATAACGGTGAGTTAATATTCATTGCGCACCTTTTTAATCCTTCAGAGAGAGTAATTTATCAGAAAAAAGAAGGGGATTACATTACTCTTCACAATCTAGGCTAAATTTATTAATTAATATAGGAGATTAGTTTGTTTTTACTCGGTTTTACAATTTAAGTTGCTTGCATTTGTGCCATGTGCAGATAACGTTTATGCAGCGTTAATAAGTCGTGGTTAACGTCGTTAAGTGCACGGTCGTTATTTAAAATATCATCTGCTTTTTTTTGTTTGTCTTCGCGTGACATTTGCGCTGCAATAATCGCTTTTACTTGCTCAACACTTACGTTATCACGCGAAGCTGTGCGCTCTATTTGTACATTTTGAGGTATATCAATCAGTAGCGTTCGATTACACAATTTATCTAGGGCGTTTTCAAACAAAAGTGGTGCTACAAGTACTACATATGGACTTTTGGCGGCAGTAAGGTCGTTATATATTTTATTTCTAATGAGTGGATGCAATAAATTATTTAGCCACTCTTTGTCGGCACTATTAGTAAAAATACGCTCGCGTAAAGCGCTTCTGTTTAGTGTGCCATCGCGCAATAAAATGCTTTGCCCAAATTTGCTTACAATAGCATTTAAACCATTGCTTTTAGGCTTTACGACTTGGCGCGCAATAATGTCGGCGTCAACTATTGTAATGCCAAGCTGCTCAAGCATATTACTTACAGCCGTTTTGCCACAGCCTATACCGCCTGTTAAGCCAAGAACCCAAGGTGATGTTTTATTTATGGTGTCACTCATTTTAGTCAGCACTCAAGTTAGTACCCAATTAAATTAAAATACGCGCTTTGTAAGTGGTTACCCCACAGTAACGTGATCCACCCGGCTATTGCTAAGTAAGGACCAAATGGAATGGGCGAAGCCTTATCTTTACCTTGAATACTTAATAAAGCGATACCAATAATGGCGCCAACAACACTTGAAAGCAGTATTATAGTAAGTAACGATTGCCAGCCTAGCAGAGCACCAAATAACGCTAACAGTTTAAAGTCGCCATAGCCCATGCCTTCTTTGCCTGTTACCAATTTAAATAACCAAAAAACACTCCATAAACTTAAATAACCAAAGGCTGCGCCCATAATGGCATCACTTGGTGTAATTGTAATTCCGGCAACGGCAGCAATAAGTGCCAGCCAAACAAGCGGTAAAGTGAGCTGGTCAGGCAGTAACATGTGGTCTATATCAATAAAGGTCAGTGCCACAAGTGCCCACGTGATCACTATGTATAATAATGCTTGTTCTGTTGCGCCAAAGGTATAAGCAATTACTAAACTTAATAGAGCGGTAATGGCCTCAATAGCAGGGTATCGAATAGAGATAGGGTTATTACAACTTGCGCATTTACCTTTAAGTATTAACCAGCTAATGATAGGAATATTTTGCCAAGGCTTAATGGCCGTTTTGCATTTTGGGCAGGTAGAATTTGGCTTTACAAGGTTAAAAGGCTCGCTGGTGTTTTTTGATTTAGCTTGGTTTGTATTGAGATCGCCTTCAAGTAATAGCCTACACTCGCTTTGCCACTCTCGCTGCATCATAAGCGGCAAACGGTAAATAACTACGTTTAAAAAACTACCCACACATAAACTAACTAAGCCAACGGTAGTTAAATAAAACCACAGTTGGCTTTGCATTACTTCAATAATACTTTGCATATATACCTGAAAATTTGTCTAAAAAAAGTCTAAAAAAAGGTCTAAAAATTAAGTGAGATAATTATCACAAAGAGAAGTTAAAGAGAGCAAATGAAAAGACTAAACCGCCAACCTTATAAAAATAAGGCGCTCTTTAATTTCTATAAAATTTTTTATTAATTAAACAACAGAACCTAATTGGAAAATCGGCAAGTACATCGCGATAATCAAACCACCGACAAGCACACCAAGTACGGCCATAATTAATGGTTCTAACAGGCTTGAAAGGCCATCAACCGCATCGTCAACCTCTTGCTCGTAAATAGTCGCTACTTTTGCTAGCATGCCATCTAATGAGCCAGACTCTTCACCAATGGCAACCATTTGAATTACCATATCAGGGAATATTTTAGAATTTCGCATGGCCCAGTTCATTTGGTTACCTGAACTTACCTCAGCTTTTATATCTAAAATGGCATAACGGTATACTGCATTACCCGAGGCGCCAGCAGCAGAGTCAAGCGCATCAACAAGTGGTACACCTGCAGCAAAGGTGGTCGAAAGCGTACGAGCATAACGCGCCACTGCAGCTTTGTTTAAGATCATGCCAATAACAGGGAGTTTTAAAATAGCTCTATCGGTTGCATCTCTGAGTTTTAAACTCCTGAACTTGGCTTCTTTAAACGCAAAGCCAAAACCAACAAGTGCAACTAAAATCATCCACCAGTATTCTTGCATAAACTCAGATATACCGATTACAAATAAGGTAAATGCGGGGAGTTCAGCGCCAAAGCCAGAGAATATATCCTGAAACTGTGGCACTACAAAAATTAATAAAATAGAGGTAACAATAAGAGCTACAACCATAACTGCAATAGGGTAGAACATCGCTTTTTTAATTTTTGATTTAAGCGCTTCCGATTTTTCTTTGTACAATGCAACACGATCAAATATTTTATCAAGCGCACCTGATTGCTCACCTGATGCGACTAAATCACAATATAGGTCATCGAAGTAGCGGGGGTGCTTTCGAAGTGCTTGGTTAAGCGGCTGACCTGCTTTAATTTCATCGCCAATAGACTCCATTAACTTAGCTACACTTTTATTTGCAGAGCCCGATCCTATCATTTCAATAGCTTGTATAAGCGGTACACCCGCCATTAGCATAGTGGCAATTTGGCGTGTAACAAGTGCTATATCTTTTGGGGTGATTTTTTGAACACTTTGAATGCCAAATAAAGGTTTTGGCTTACGCTTTACCTTTGATGGAGTAATACCCTGCTTACGAAGTTGTGCTTTCACAATAGCAATACTGCTACCAGTTAACTCCCCTTCAAGGCGTTTACCTCGGGCACTAACCCCTACCCATAAAAAAGTATCTAAATTTTTATTGTCTTTATTTTTCATAAATACCTAGTTGTAAATTTTTTTCACCTGCAGACCAAAAGCTCGGCCCTGCCATCTTTGGAGTGTCAGCATTTAGTTGAATGAAAGAGCAGTAAAACATAATACTGTAAACAGCGCTTAATAGGAGCAAATAAAACTTATTCCACTTACTCATTGCTATAGGACTAACACATTTAGTTACGCACATTAATGACCCTAACAATAAGCATGCAATAACCTGAGTAACAGGCATAACCATCAATCCTGAAACTAGAGAGTACACAATCCAACAGATAAAGGTTAAAAAGTAAATCTTTTCGGCCTCAGTTCTATCATTTTGATTATTAAACTGCACCCAAAATATTTTACTGAGTATAAATATAATCAAAATTCCAGACAATATACCACTTTCAGTAAGTATTTGAATGATTGAATTATGCGGATGGCTTAAAACAGTTGCATTTACTCGGTAGCTATAGTTTCCAGTACCAATACCGCTAAATAAATTCAGTCCTTCAGAAATACTGTTTTGCCACATTTCAAATCTACCAGAGCTTGAAAAATATGAAGCGTCGTTTTCATTTATTGGTAAATACAAGCATATACATAGATAAAAGAGTAATGATAATAAAATAGAGTATAGGTATGTATATAGATAAGTACGTAACTTCAATAAATATAGTAGAAGAAATATCAAAGGTAAGAGCAATAAGGCCGCGAGTGAACTTCCTACAAATAAGAGTAGTAAGTTAATCGTTATCAATGAAAAAACGATTACTTTAAATTTTTATTTTTTGTTAAATAGAGTGAAAAAGGTAAAACTAAGAGCTGAATATGATTAAAGTGCCTAATGTTGTCAAACTTCATGTAGATTAAATGCGCTGATAAATTTGATCTTTCTATCAGAGTAAATAATAAATTCAAAAAGCAGAATAGAATTAAAACACTGTGAGCCAAAAATAATGATATCCAAATTATCTTTAAGCTAATTTTATTTAGTTGGCAAATATATAAGGCTAGATAAACCAAAGCAATATAATGCAAGATATTGAAAAAGCTGGATATACGAAAATCAGAAAGTAGTGACGATACTATATTTAAGGCGATAAAAAGATAGAAAGCGTATTTAGTTTCAGTGTCTACATTAACTGATTTAATTTTCATTCTACTAAAACATAGTAAAGATGATACTAAAAGAATGAATTGAAAAACCCTTTGGCTATTATGGTAATCATAAGACAGATTTGGTACAAACGGTAAGAGTGTTATTAAGAAAAATAATGCTAATAGTAAATGAAGTGGAGAGATCTTATGCATATTGTTAAAGGGCTAAGTTGTATTAGCCCATATATTCGACGGGTTAGCTACAGTTACCTGGTTTGAATTTTGCTTCAAGACCACCACCAGTAGCACAACTCCAAACACCATTTGCACTTCTATTAAGTGTTAAAGTCTTGTTGTTAATTTTAGCAGCATTACCATTTTTCATTGTACATTCAATAGCTGTAGTGCCTGTTAGGTCTATTGTACAGTATGTTCCACCATTTGCAGTTTGACCAATGAAGCCTGCTTCGGTATTGACTAGCGAAGGGGTTTTACCTTCATTAACTGCAACTTCAAACTGTGTTTTTAGAGCAGATACTTCTGCAAACGCGGAACCAGCTTGTGATTTAGCTGTATAATCTTGGTACTGTGGAAGTGCGATTGCAGCAAGAATACCGATGATTGCTACTACAATCATTAATTCAATTAGGGTGAAACCCTGTTGTTTTTGAGTCATTGTTTTCATGTTTCCTCTCCTAAAGGATAGATTGTGTAAGTTAAATCACTTAATTGGCATTGTGCCGAACTTAATTTAACTGATTTACTTTACAGTTTTGCTTAAAATAAACTTTTGCGCTATCCACATTTTGCTGCAGAGTTAGCGCTATATTTGCACTTTAGCTTTAGGGTATGAAACACAAAAGCTAGGTGTAAATTCATTATATTTTGCAAATAACTTGCTATTTATTAGCTGGTTGAAAATAAGTGCTAACAGCAGCTAATAGAAAGTGTAGTCATAAGTAACTTGGATTCCTTGTTTGGATGAGCTTAAAAACAAGTATCTAATTATTTATGACGAGCTTTTATAATAAAACAGTACAAGTGTATCATTTTATTTTAGTTGTTAGCACGCTACTTTTCCTAAAACTGCTAATTAATTTAACAAATTGTTACAATTAGTTATTTTTAACTATTAAATTACTTTTGTTTTAACTTGTCAACGCTTTAGCATTTATTAAATGTAGAACTAAATTATTACTTTGGCTATGCATCATTCAAAACGCATCGATAAATCGATTGATTGTAAGTTTTTTGTTAATGCACCGCTAGATATAAAGTCAACACCCGCTTGTGAATACGTTTTAAGTGTTCCTAGCGTCATATTGCCAGACACTTCTAATTTAGCGCGCTTGTTAGTTAATACTACGGCCTGCTTAATTTGTTCAACGCTAAAGTTATCAAGCATGATTATATCGGCGCCTGCGTCTATGGCTAGTTTTAGCTCTTGCAGCGATTCAACTTCAACTTCAACCGGTTTGCTTGGGTGGTTTAGTTTTGCCTGAGCAACGGCTTTTTCAATACCTCCGCAGGCTGCTATGTGGTTTTCTTTTATTAAAAACGCATCAAACAACCCAATACGGTGGTTTTCGCCACCGCCGCATTTTACTGCATATTTTTGTAAGGCTCTTAGTCCTGGAATCGTTTTGCGGGTATCGAGTAATTGTGTAGTTGTACCACTAAGCTCTTTTACATAATGCGCTGTGGTTGTTGCTGTGCCAGAAAGCGTTTGTACAAAGTTAAGTGCAGTGCGCTCAGCTGTTAAAATTGCGCGGGCGGAGCCTTTTGCTGTAAATACAGTACTGTTGGCAGTCACAACGTCGCCATCGTTTACCAGTACTGATACCTGCACTGTTGGGTCTACTTGTTTGAACACTTCAATAATGATGTCTTTTCCACAAAATGTGCAGTCTTCACGGGTTATAACTTTGGCACTTGCTTGCTCGTTTTGTGGGATAAGCTGAGCGGTTATGTCACCATCGGCTGCGGTTTGGTAGTTTAAATCTTCGTCGAGCGCAAGGGTAACAAGTTGACTAAGTAAAGTGTGCGAAATAGACATGGCTAAAAGCTCATAAGCATTAATAAATTTAAGAAAATTTTACTATGTTTAAATAATGAATAGAAGCGCTTTTAATCATTAGAGCATAGCTGAGAGCTTTAATACCAAAATATAAGCAGCTTATAATTCCCTACCTACCTAGGTGAGGCTTGGTTACTATCATTATTTTTATAAATCCTTTAGCATCAAGGTTATGAATAGTTTGGTATAAATGTAATGGCAATTGATTTAAATGGAGTGTTATTAACGGCGCAACAGCGCGCATGCACGCACTATGATGAGCGCCCAGAACACACAGATATTACCTTGTTGGTCATTCATAATATTTCACTCCCCGCAGGGCAGTTTGGTACCCCCTTTGTGGATGATTTATTTATGGGGTGTATTGATTGCAATGCCCATACAAGTTTTAGTGATTTAAAAGGGCTGCGTGTATCAGCGCATTGCTTTATTAAACGCACTGGTGAGGTGATTCAATACGTGCCATTTAACAAGCGTGCTTGGCATGCCGGCGTATCTGAATATGAAGGACAAACTGCGTGCAATAATTACAGTGTTGGTATTGAGCTTGAAGGTACCGATACAGCTGCTTATACTCGCGCTCAGTACGCCTCGTTATGTAATTTAAGTAAATCTGTAATGCAGCGCTATCCCAAAATTACCTCTTCGCGTATTGTGGGGCACTGCGATATTGCACCCGGTCGCAAAACAGACCCCGGCAGTAGTTTTAACTGGCCATTATTTTTAAATATGCTTGAGCAACCAAGCTGAGAGAGTCACTATCATGATTTTAGTTTCTATTATTTTAGCGTTAATTTTAGAGCGTTTAGGGGCGCGAGCTAACTATTGGCAAATAAGCTATTACGCTAATGGCTATTTAAAACGCTCCAACCGCTTACTTGCCAGTAACGGTTTATTTAGTTCGGCAATGGGTTTTTTAATTTGGCTATTTTTACCTGTAGTAGCTATGGCGTGTATTTACAACTTGTCGGAATTTGTTTTGTGGGAGTTGGCCATTAATATTGCTGTTTTACTTGTTTGCTTTGGCTGTGCAAAGCAACGTGCTTTATATAAAGCGTATTTAAACGCACTTACACGCGATGATGGTACCGCGGCGTCTTTATATGCATTGCAAATGGGGCAAAAACGTACTGAAGATCAAAAAGGCGGTGAAACCTTTGGGCAAACACTTGCTTGGGTAAATTTTAGGTTTTACTGTGCAGTTATTTTTTGGTTTGTTGTTTTAGGTGCGCCGGGTGCTGTTTTATATGCCCTTGTACGTACCTTTGCCGATTTAGTGCGAGATAACCACAAAGTGATATTTGCTAAACATTTTAAGTTAATACATAAATTACTGTTTTGGTTAGATTGGTTACCGGCACGTATAGCGAGTTTTGGTTACTTAGTAATTGGTAACTTTAATAAAGGAACGAGCTGCTGGTTACACTACGCGCTTGATTTTTCAAGCCCTAACCGAAAGGTCGTCACTTATACTGCGCTTGCAGCAGAGCAAGTAGAAAAGCGTTATTACGGTTGCACTTACGAGGCAACGTGTATGATTAAGTTAGTTAAGCGTAATGTACTATTTTATTTAGTTTTAATTGCATTACTTACTTTGTTTGGCGGTTTGTCTTAACACCTTATTTTTTGAAGCCAATTTAAAGGCAAAGCACTTATTTACGCTAAAGTGCTTTGGTTTTGGCTTCCTTGCCTATTTAAAACGTTTTAAACATAGCGATTAAACCTCCCCCTAAAATAGAGTTAAAACTCTAAACTTATCTGGTCAGACCATTTGAATGGCCACCTTACTAGCTTCTCAAAACTAAGCTATATTGTGTATTGTTTGATCTTCGTTAAAAATGCGTTACGCTAATATCCCCGTACAAGTAACCTGTAAATTGACAGCCATATGGGTTTTTGATAACGTATTGCAAATTCTTGGTATGACCAATTTACCTTTTGGGTAAATCTTATAACTTTAAGCTCCAGTTTTAGGGCTTGGTATTTATACAACGCGGACGTTGATTCATGTCTTTAAAGATTAAAGCAGCAAAACTATCTGATGTTATTTTACAGCAACTTGAGAATATGATTCTTGAGGGATCGTTAGCACCAGGAGAAAAGCTGCCTCCAGAGCGTGAACTAGCAAAACAGTTTGAAGTGTCTCGTCCTTCGCTGCGCGAGGCCATTCAAAAGTTAGAAGCAAAAGGGCTAGTTACGCGTCGTCAAGGCGGTGGTACGTTTGTAAAAAATCAGCTGGAAGAAGGGTTAACTGATCCGTTGTTTGAACTGATAAGTAAACACCCTGAGTCACAATTTGATTTGCTCGAATTTCGTCATGCTTTAGAAGGTATTGCTGCTTACTACGCAGCACTGCGAGGTACAAGTAACGATTTTACTAAAGTAAAACAAAGCTTTGATAAAATTGCGCTTTCGCATGATGACCTACAGCAAAAAGCAAAAGCAATTAATGCCTTTCATTTTAGTGTGGCTGAGGCCTCACATAATGTTGTGTTATTGCACTTGGTGAGAGGTATGCAGGCGCTGCTTGAGCAAAACGTATTGCAAAATTTAACGGTTTTATTAGAAAAACCTGATATTAGCAGTCAGTTAGCCGAGCACAGGCGTTTGTTAATGGATGCGGTTATTGACGGCAATCCAGAGCAAGCTCGTTTAGCAAGTAATGCGCATTTAGCGTTTATTGAAGAAGCATTACTTGAAGCGGGCAAAGAATATTCGCGAATTGAACGTAGTTTAAGACGCACAAAACAAAATTAAGCTAATACTCTATTACTTGAACACACTAACTTAAGTATCAGTTGTATTAAATTAACAACATTCGTATTTTAAACATAAGGAAACCTCCATATGTCTGAAGTCAATAAAATTGACGTAGACGCGCTAGAAACACAAGAGTGGTTACAAGCTCTTGAATCAGTTGTGCGCGAAGAAGGTGTTGAACGAGCTCAGTACTTACTTGAGCAAGTATTAGAGCAAGCCCGCTTAGACGGCGTTGATATGCCAACGGGTATTACCACGAACTACGTTAATACTATTCCTGTAGATCAAGAGCCTGCTTACCCAGGTGATGTGAACCTTGAACGTCGTATTCGTTCAATTATTCGTTGGAACGCGATTATGATCGTTCTGCGTGCATCTAAAAAAGATCTCGACTTAGGCGGCCATATGGCGTCTTACCAATCGTCAGCAGCATTTTATGAAGTGTGTTTTAACCACTTTTTTAAAGCGCCAAACGAGGTAGACGGTGGTGACTTAGTTTATTACCAAGGCCATATTTCTCCGGGTATTTACGCGCGTGCATTTGTTGAAGGCCGCTTAAGCGCAGCTCAACTAGACAACTTCCGCCAAGAAGTAGATGGTAAAGGTTTACCGTCGTACCCACACCCTAAATTAATGCCTGAATTTTGGCAGTTCCCTACGGTTTCAATGGGTTTAGGTCCAATAGCATCTATTTACCAAGCGCGTTTCTTAAAATACCTAGACGGCCGTGGCTTAAAAGACACTAAAAACCAACGTGTATACGCGTTTTTAGGTGACGGTGAAATGGATGAGCCAGAATCACGTGGTGCAATCTCTTTCGCTGCACGTGAAAAGTTAGACAACCTATGTTACTTAATTAACTGTAACTTACAGCGTCTAGATGGCCCTGTAATGGGTAATGGTAAAATTATTCAAGAACTAGAAGGCCTATTTAAAGGCGCTGGTTGGAACGTAATTAAAGTTGTATGGGGAAGCGGTTGGGATATTCTGCTAGCTAAAGATACAACAGGTAAATTACTACAATTGATGAACGAAACAATTGACGGTGATTACCAAACATATAAAGCAAAAGATGGCGCGTACGTTCGTGAGCATTTCTTTGGTCGTTACCCAGAAACAGCAGCCCTTGTTGCTGATATGACGGATGACGAAATTTTTGCACTTAAGCGTGGTGGCCATGAACCATCAAAACTTTATGCTGCATTTAAAAAGGCCGAGCAAACTAACGACCGTCCTACTGTGATACTTGCTAAAACTGTAAAAGGTTACGGCATGGGTGAAGCAGCTGAAGGTAAAAACATTGCGCACCAAGTGAAAAAAATGGACATGAGCCATGTTGAACACTTACGTGACCGTTTAGGCCTACAAGACTTAGTCTCTGAAGAAGCAATTAAAGACTTACCTTACTTAGAGCTTGATGAAAGCTCTGAAGAGTACAAGTACTTACACGCTCGTCGTAAAGACTTAGAAGGTTATACACCAACACGTATAGCTAAGTTTTCTGAAAAATTACAGTTGCCAGAAGTTTCAGCATTTAAGCCACTACTTGAAGAGCAAAAACGTGATATTTCAACCACAATGGGCTTTGTTCGTGCTCTTAATATTTTATTGAAAGACAAAGGCATTGGTAAAAACATTGTACCAATTATTGCAGATGAAGCGCGTACCTTTGGTATGGAAGGTTTATTCCGTCAAATTGGTATTTACAACCCACACGGCCAAAACTACACCCCTCAAGACCGTGATATTGTTTCTTACTATAAAGAAGCTACATCAGGGCAAGTACTTCAAGAAGGTATTAATGAGTTAGGTGCAATGTCGTCATGGGTTGCTGCTGCAACATCATACAGCACGAATGATTTACCAATGATCCCATTCTACATTTACTACTCTATGTTTGGTTTCCAACGTGTTGGTGACATGGCATGGATGGCGGGTGACCAACAAGCACGTGGTTTCTTGTTAGGTGCTACGGCTGGTCGTACTACGCTAAATGGTGAAGGTCTACAGCACGAAGATGGCCACAGCCATATTCTTGCAAACACGGTTCCTAACTGTATTTCTTACGACCCGACTTACGCATTTGAAGTTGCCGTAATTGTACAAGATGGTATTCGTCGTATGTACGGTGATGACCAAGAAAATATTTACTACTACCTAACGCTAATGAACGAAAACTACCATCAGCCAGCTATGCCTGAAGGTGCTGAAGAAGGTATTCGTAAAGGTATTTATAAGCTTGAAAGCTACGAGGGTAAAAAAGCCAACGTACAGTTATTAAGCTCAGGTACTATCATGACTGAAGTGCGTAAAGCGGCTGCAATTTTAAGTGATGATTACGGCATTGCATCAGACGTTTACTCTGTAACGTCATTCAATGAGCTTACGCGTGATGGTCAAGATGTTGAGCGTTTCAACATGCTTAACCCAGAAAGCGAGCAAAAAACAGCTTACATCACGAGTGTATTAAACGACTCAGTAACTGTTGCCGCTACCGATTACATGAAAAACTACGCAGAACAAGCGCGTTCATTTATTCCTAGCAGCAACTATAAAGTGTTAGGTACAGATGGTTACGGTCGTTCTGATAGCCGTGAAAACTTACGTCGTCATTTTGAAGTTAACGCAAGCTACGTTGTTGTTGCTACGTTATCTGAACTTGCTAAACGCGGTGAAGTTGAAAAGTCTGTTGTTGTTGACGCGCTTAAGAAATTCGACATCGACACAAATAAACTAAACCCACTGTACGCATAAGAGGTTTGTAATGAGTATTGAAATTAATGTTCCAGATATCGGTGGCGATGACGTAGAAGTAACCGAAATCTTAGTAAGCGTTGGTGACAAAGTAGATGTTGACCAATCTTTACTGACAGTTGAAGGCGACAAAGCCTCAATGGAAGTACCTGCTGCGCAAGCGGGTACCGTAAAAGAAATTAAAGTAAATGTTGGCGATACAGTAACAACGGGTTCTTTAGTATTTATATTTGAAGGCGAAAGCGCAGGTGCTGATTCAGCACCTGAAGCCCCCGCTGAATCGGCGGCACCAGCTCACGCTTCAGGTTCTTCAACTAAAGAAGTAACCGTACCAGATATTGGTGATGACGAAGTTGAGGTAACTGAAATCATGGTTGCTGTTGGCGATACAGTTGAAGAAGAGCAATCTATCTTAAACGTTGAAGGCGACAAAGCGGCTATGGAAGTACCAGCACCGTTTGCTGGTACTGTAAAAGAGATTAAAGTAGCTACTGGCGATACAGTAAAAACAGGTTCATTAGTATTTGTTTTTGAAGTTGCAGGTTCGAGCGCACCAGCATCAGATGCGCCTAAGCAAGAATCTGCGCCAGCAGAGACTGTTCAAAGCGCCGAGCCAAGCACAAAAGAAGTAAACGTACCTGACATTGGCGACGACGAAGTTGAAGTAACTGAAATCATGGTTGCTGTTGGCGATACCGTTGAAGAAGAGCAATCTATCTTAAACGTTGAAGGCGACAAAGCGGCTATGGAAGTACCAGCGCCATTTGCAGGCACAGTTAAAGAAATTAAAGTAGCAGCGGGCGATAAAGTAAAAACCGGTTCACTTATTTTTGTATTTGAAGTTGCAGGCAGTGCACCTGCAAAAGCTTCAGCACCTGCTGAACAAAAGCCAGCGGCGGCACCTGCAAAAACCGAGTCTGCGCCAGCACAGGCTGCACCTGCCGCTAAAGTTAGCAACGAAAGTTTTGAAAACAATAGCGCGTATGCTCATGCATCGCCAGTTGTTCGTCGTTTAGCACGTGAGTTTGGTATTAACTTAGCGAACGTAAAAGGCACGGGTCGTAAAAACCGTGTGGTTAAAGAAGACGTGCAAAACTATGTTAAAAGCTTAGTGAAGCAAGTTGAGTCTGGTCAAGTTTCAGCATCAGCAGGTAATGCTGGTGGCAGTGAGCTTGGCTTAATTCCTTGGCCAAAAGTAGATTTTGCTAAATTTGGTGAAATTGAAGAGAAAAAACTGTCTCGCATCCAAAAGCTATCGGGTAAAAACTTACACCGTAACTGGGTACAAATACCGCATGTTACACAGTTTGACGAAGCAGATATCACAAGCCTTGAAGTATTCCGTAAAGAACAAAACGTTTTAAGCGAGAAGAAAAAGCTTGGCGTTAAAATCACACCACTAGTGTTTGTGATGAAAGCTGCGGCTAAAGTACTTGCTGAGTTCCCAACGTTTAACTCGTCGCTGTCTGAAGATGGCGAAAGCTTGATTCTTAAAAAGTACATTAATATTGGTGTTGCGGTAGATACGCCTAATGGCTTAGTTGTTCCAGTGTTTAAAGACGTGGACAAAAAAGGCATTATTGAGCTATCTCGTGAGCTAATGGAAGTGTCTAAAAAAGCGCGTGAAGGTAAGCTAACTGCATCAGATATGCAAGGCGGTTGTTTTACTATTTCAAGTTTAGGCGGTATTGGTGGTACGGCATTTACGCCAATTGTTAACGCACCAGAGGTTGCTATTTTAGGTGTGTCTAAATCTGAAATGAAACCTAAGTGGAACGGTAAAGACTTTGAACCTAAATTAATGGTTCCGTTGTCTATGTCGTACGATCACCGCGTGATTGACGGTGCACTAGCTGCACGCTTTACCGCAACGCTTGCTAGCTACATGAGCGACATACGTCAATTAGTGATGTAATCGCTACAATATGAACAAAATCAAATCCCAGCCAGTTGTTTTTAGCTGGGATTTTTACTATATGCAATGATACAATCTTTGCACTATTTGTGAATTGCTCTGATTTTCTGCCCATGCAGAAACATGGCAGTTAAATTTTAGGGCAGTGTCCCGTTCAAACAATTAAGGTAATAGCATGAGCAACGAATTAAAAACTCAAGTTGTTGTACTAGGCGGTGGCCCAGGTGGTTACTCTGCAGCTTTCCGCGCTGCTGACTTGGGCTTAGAAGTTACACTAGTAGAATCACGTGAAACATTAGGTGGTGTTTGTCTTAATGTGGGTTGTATCCCTTCAAAAGCACTTTTACACGTAGCTAAAGTAATTGATGACGCTGCAGAAATGTCATCTCATGGTGTTACTTTTGGTGCACCGCAGATAGACTTAGACAAGATCCGTTCTTGGAAAGAGTCTGTTGTTGGTCAGCTTACGGGCGGCTTAGACGGCATGGCTAAAATGCGTAAAGTTAAAGTTGTACCAGGCTATGGTAAATTTACTGGTAGCAACACTTTAGCTGTTGAAGGTGCTGACGGTACAACTACTATCACGTTCGACAATGCTATTATTGCCGCAGGTTCAAAACCAGTTAATTTACCTTTTATCCCAGAAGATGACCGTGTAATTGACTCAACTGGCGCATTAGAGCTTAAAGATATTCCTGAAAAACTACTTGTTTTAGGCGGTGGTATCATCGGTCTTGAAATGGGTACTGTTTACCGCGCATTAGGTTCTGCCATTGATGTAGTAGAATTTGCTGATCAATTAGTTCCTGCAGCTGATAAAGATATTATCAAAATTTACCAAAAATACGTAAGCGATAAGTTTAACGTTATGCTTTCAACTAAAGTTGTTGCTGTTGAAGCGAAAGACGATGGCTTATACGTTACATTTGAAGGTAAAAATGCACCAGCTGAGCCAGTACGTTACGATAAAGTACTTGTTGCAGTAGGTCGTACGCCTAACGGTAATTTACTTGATGCTGAAAAAGCAGGCGTAAATGTAGATGAGCGTGGTTTTATTAACGTTGATAAACAGTTACGTACTAATGTAAGCAATATTTTTGCAATTGGTGACTTAGTTGGCCAGCCTATGCTTGCGCATAAAGCGGTTCATGAAGGTCATGTTGCTGCAGAAGTTATCTCTGGTCAGAAGCACTTCTTCGACCCTAAATGTATTCCTTCAATTGCCTACACTGACCCAGAAATTGCGTGGGTAGGTGTTACTGAGAAAGAAGCTAAAGAGCAAGGTTTAAGCATTGAAACTGCGGTATTCCCGTGGGCTGCTTCAGGCCGTGCAATTGCGTCTTCTCGTACTGAAGGTTCTACTAAGCTTATCTTTGATAAAGAAAGCGGCCGTATAATCGGTGGTGCTATGATTGGTATTAACGCGGGCGAAATGCTTGGCGAAATCGGTTTAGGTATTGAAATGGGGGCAGATGGTGAAGACTTAGCACTTACTATTCATGCTCACCCAACATTGAACGAATCAATTGGCCTTGCAGCTGAAATTTTTGAAGGTTCAATCACTGATTTGCCAAACAAAAAAGCAGTTAAAAAGAAGAAGTAAATTCTTTTAACTAGCAACGCTTTTTTTAAACCCAAGCTTCGGCTTGGGTTTTTTGTTTTTATAGCTGTTAATCCAAACATAAACAAAATTTGCTTTAATAAAATACCATTTTATTTTGAGCTGATAGCTGATAGCTGATAGCTGATAGCTGATAGCTGATAGCTGATAGCTGATAGCTGATATCTATTCATCACGTTTTTAGCTACAATATGCGCCGATCAAATTTAAGGTAATTAATCACTGTGACTCACTCTTCCCATAATTCAGTACTGGTATTACGCGCTCAGCAAATTAGTGAATCTCGTCGCGAATTTAATGCCCGTGGCGCTAAGTTAGCACGTTGTGAGCAATGCTTAATTGCAAAGCACTACTGTATTTGTGAAGGCGTAGAGAAAGCGCAGTGCGATGCTGCAGTGTGTTTATTGATGTACCATAACGAAAGTTTTAAACCTTCAAATACGGGGCGTTTAATTGCCGAAATTATACCCGATAACCATGCTTTTAAATGGGATAGAACTAATCCAGATGATGCGCTAATAGCGCTTATTAATGATGAGCAATATCAGCCAATGGTTATTTTTCCTGCTGAGGATGTAGAAGAGGGGCGAGCTATTACGCAAGTAAATATTGAGCCTAACAAAAAGCCGCTATTCATATTTTTAGATGGTACATGGCGTGAAGCGAAAAAAATGATTCGTAAAAGCCCATATTTAGATAACTTGCCCGTATTGTCTATTACAGCTGATAAGTTATCAGATTACCGCTTACGAGTTGCGCCTCATGCGCATCAATTAGGCACAGCTGAAGTAGGTATTTTAGTGCTAGCACTCGCGGGTGAAATGGATGCAGCTAAAAAGCTTGAGGATCACTTTATAAAGTTTCGGGATGCGTATCTTATGGGAAAACGAAATAAAGGCAGACCAGAGTCTCTTTAATACCGATTGTATTGAGTGGTAGTATTAAATTTAGGTCAAAGAAAAGCGCGCTCTATCTCTAGGCGCGCTTGCGGAATCTTCTAATTTTCTGCATCCTGCAATTGAACTTAATCAACTCCAATTTTTACTGTTCCATGTTTATTGCTATATTACTTTTTAGTTCTATGCAATATAAGCCAATCCGGGCTTATCTCCTTTATTCCTATACGTCCTGTTGCGGTAAAACCTATTACCAAATCCTTCATTTGCACGTCCTAGTGCTTCCGTGTTGTTATCAGTCCATTGTGTTGCCTGTTAAGGCCTGTCCTTTATATTCCTTCAACTTCCTGTTAAGCAACACTCCAATGTTGCACTCCTTTGTGCATCTTCCTGATGCTGTCCGTTTATTAACACTCCGTTGCGATACTCATCCTGAGCCTGTCCTAACTCCGTGTTATCCTTCATAACGAGTCACTGGTTTGCGAGTAATTGATCCCTGTCCTTTTACTCGTTAAGCGTCATTGCTTAGTTGATGAGGTAATTATAGGTGAATGGTCCAACTAAAGTAGGGCAAAAACCCTAAATAGTTTATGTATTATTATTGTTAAATACTATATAGGTATTAAATATCAATGGCTTATGTTGTTTTTGCTAGGTATTTAATCGGCGTTTTACTTATAAGCTGCCACTTCCGTGAGATATCTCTTACAGGGTATTTCTGTTTTGGACGCTTTTTTAGTATTTATGGGTATTTAGGGTGTGCACTTTTTAACTGTTCACGGTAGAATTATTGATAATAATTACTATTTAGGTGGAATAATGAAGAAAACACTCGCTATCGCTTTAGGGTTTATCGTATCGGCGCCAGCCTTTGCAAATGATGTTGTTAATATTTACTCTTTTCGCCAACCTTTTTTAATACAACCTATTTTAGACGATTTTACAAAACAAACCGGTATCAAAACAAATGTTGTGTTTGCTAAAAAAGGCTTAATCGAGCGTGTAAAACGCGAAGGTAAACATAGTAAAGCTGATTTAGTTCTTACTTCTAATTTTAGTGCACTCATTCAATTGGAAGATTTAAACTTAACTCAAACAATTAATAGTACTAATGTAAATGCTAACGTACCTTCTGCTTTTCGAGATGGAGATGGCCAATGGGTCGCGCTAACAAAACGCGTGCGAAATGTATATTCGTCCAAAGATCGTTTGGGCGCATTACCAAAGCTCACTTACGAAGAACTAGCCGATCCAAAGTATAAAGGGCAAATTTGTACTCGTTCAGGTAAACATCCGTATAACTTAGGGTTAGTTGCTTCAATGATTGCTCATCACGGTGAAGCGCAAACTAAAACATGGCTTGAAGGCGTCAAGGCTAATTTAGCACGTAAACCACAAGGCAATGACCGTGCTCAAGTTAAAGCCGTTAAAGAGGGGCTATGTAATCTTGCGTTAGGCAATAGTTACTACTTAGGTAAAATGTTGCAAGACGAAGAACAAAAAACATGGGCTGAGACGGTACACATTAATTTTCCTAATCAAATTAATCGTGGTTCACATATTAATGTTTCGGGGGCCGTTATTACTAAATATGCTAAAAACCCTGAAAATGCCTTGAAACTCATAGAGTATATGACCGACAATAAAGCGCAAAACATGTATGCATCGCTTAATATGGAATACCCAGTTAAGCCTGGTGTGCAATTATCCAGTTTGGTTGCATCATGGGGCAGCTTTAAAGAAGATAGCTTGCCACTTGATGAGATCAGTAAATATCGTCCGTTAGCGCTTAAGTTAATTGATGAGGTGAAGTTCGATCTTTAATGACTTATAAATTTAAGCTGTCTAAATGGCAGCTATTCGCGTGGTCGACAGGTTTAGTTTTGTCGGCCCCGTTGTTCTTCCTTCTTTTTGAATCGCTACAAGGCAACTCAGAGGTTTTTACTCACCTTTGGGACACTGTGCTTTGGGATTACATTTCTAATACTGTACTACTTATATTGGGTGTGTGTGCACTCAGTAGTGTTATCGCGTTGCCACTTGGTTGGCTAACTGCTTATTGTAACTTTCCCGGTAAAAAACATTTTGAATGGGCGCTCATGCTGCCCCTTGCTATGCCTACTTACATTATTGCCTACGTGTATACTGATTTACTTGATTACGCAGGACCCGTGCAAATAACTCTAAGGGAGTGGTTTGGCTGGCAATCTCCCAGTGACTATTGGTTTTTTGATATACGTACCCTGCCGGGCGCAATAGTCATGATTGCCTTGGTGCTTTACCCATACTTATTTTTAATTTTTAAAACGGCTTTGAGAGAGCAGTCTTTTAAATTGGTACAGGCAAGTCAATTAATGGGACTTTCCCCAACTAAAAGTTTTTTTAAAGTGAGTCTTGTATTATCTCGTGGTTCTATTGTTGCGGCCCTTGCGCTTATTAGTATGGAAACAATGGCCGATTTTGCAACAGTAAGTTATTTTGCTGTTAGCACGCTCACAACCGCGGTATACGATACATGGTTTGGTTATTACTCCTTGACTGCTGCTGCAAAAATATCAGGTGTCATGCTGTTACTTCTATTTTTAGCGCTTATGGCAGAGCGCTTTAGTCGTCGTAATCAAGCTGTATTTGAACGCCAATCGGGCGTAAATAGTGAAGCACTTTATATTTTAAAGGGAAAGTCGGCTTGGTTAGCAACGGCATTTTGTGGCACGGTTTTACTTGTATCTTTTGTGATCCCGATTGCAGTACTACTTAATTACGCCATTACCTACTTTGAAAAAGCATGGAGTGCTGAGTTTTTTAATTATGCGTGGCAAAGCCTAAAAGTGGCAGGCGTTGTGAGCGTAATAACAATTGCATTAGGTGTTTTTGTTGTTTTTTATCAGCGTATAGCAACACAGTCTTACCCTCTCGTTCCTGGGCGACTAGCGAGTACGGGCTATGCACTGCCTGGCACCGTATTAGCAATTGCCGTTTTATTACCTTTAACACTGTTAGAAAGTAGTATTAATAATGTATTAGAGCCTTATAATTTAGACATAGGTCTGTTACTAACAGGCAGTGTGTTTACTATTGTGATTGCTTATGTCGTTCGGTTTTATGCCATTGCTCACGGAGCGATAGAGTCGAGCTTTGTGCGTATTAGTCCATCACTTGATATGGCAAGCCAGTCTATGGGTAAAAGCCAAGGCCAAACATTGCGTTTAGTGCACCTACCTTTATTAAGAAGAGGCTTACTGACAGCTGCCTTACTCGTTTTTATTGAATGCATGAAAGAACTTCCTGCTGCGTTATTACTCAGACCATTTAACTTTGAAAGTCTAGCAACGCATGTTTTTCAGTACGTGAGTGATGAGCAGTTAGAGCTGGCTTCTATATCTGCTTTATCTATTGTTATTGTTGGATTTATCCCCTTGTATTTTATTAATCGTTCTATGGAGCAACACACTTAAATGAGTAGTTTAATTTTGCAAGGTGTCAGCTATCACTATAACGGTACAAAGGTGATCGAAAACTTAGACTTAACCGTGGGTAAAGATGAGATTGTATGCTTGCTTGGTGCCAGTGGCTGCGGTAAAACCACCACATTAAAAGCCATTGCAGGCTTAGTTGAGGCCAAGCACGGAAGTGTATTTATAGATGGCAAGCTGGTAAGTGATGGGTCAACATTTATTGCACCAGAGCACCGAAATATAGGTATGATGTTTCAAGATTACGCGTTGTTTCCTCATCTAAGCGTAGCAAATAACATTGCGTTTGGGTTAGGTAAAATGAGCCAATCCGAAAAACAACAGCGTGTGGATGAAATGCTTCAGTTAGTGCATTTGTCTGGTTGCGCAGATAGATTTCCTCACCAGCTTTCTGGTGGGCAGCAGCAACGCGTTGCGATTGCCCGTGCGTTGGCTTATAAACCAAGTTTACTACTTCTTGATGAGCCGTTTTCAAATATAGATACCCAAGTTCGTTTTGAATTAATTGCAGATATTCGCCGTATTATTAAGGCGCAACAAGTATCAGCGGTATTTGTTACCCATTCAAAAGAAGAGGCTTTTGCTTTTTCTGATACGCTTGCCATTATGGATCGCGGTAGTATTGCCCAACAAGGCACGCCAGAGCAGCTTTTTGCTGCTCCTAGGTCAAAGGTGGTTGCAGAGTTTCTAGGTCAAGGCATATACTTATCCGCAGAAGCATTAACGGCTACTGAATATAAAACACCTTTTGGCACCGTTGAGTCAGATATGCAAACGAGCTGCTATCCATGTAGTGGTGAGTTATATGTGCGACCTCACCAAATTGAACTTGTGCAAGAGTGTCAAAGTGACAAACTCAGTAAACGGGCTACAATATTAAGTCGTCGCTTTATTGGCTCTGCGTATGTTTATAAAGTTGTTATAGCCGAACAAACGCTTGAAGTTGAAGCGCAATATGGCCAATCATTTGAAATCAATGAGCAGGTTATAATAAAAATAAACCCCACACAGTGAATTTTTTTGAATCATAATTAATGTCATTCACTGTGTTTATATCTGTAAAACTGAGGAATAACAATGGCGCAAGCGCAATCTGGGATTTGTGCTGAAGCAAACCTGCATGGTTTGCATTTATTTTTTAATGTGTTTGATGGTCAAGACGAATCATTGCGCGCTAAATTAAAACAAGTAAGCGCAATCGAAGAAGAGTTTAATGATCAGTTTTCAGAGTCGATGTTGTCGTGCGTTGTTGCCATTGGCGCCCAATATTGGCCTCATATTCTTCCTGAGTATATTCCTAGTGAGTTGCAAAGCTTTCCTAATATAAATCATCCAGATCACCAAATGAGTGTTCAGCCGTGCGACTTGTTTGTGCAGGTGCGTTCAGACAGAGAAGACGTAAACCACTTATTTGCATTGCAAGTTTTAAAGCTTTTTGCACCTGATGTAGAGCTGGTGGAGCAAATACGTAACTTTCGTTTTTTAGATGGCCGAGATTTTAATGGTTTTATTTATGGTGGTGATATGCCACATGGAAGAAAAAAGCGTTCAACTGCTTTAATTAATAAACCTGGTTGTTTTGAAGATCAGGGAAGTTATATTCATGTTCAGCGCTATAAACACGACTTAACTGTTTGGCAGCACTTATCGCTCAGTGAGCAAGAGCAAATTATGGGCCGTACACGACTTGATAATACGCTTATAACCCCAGCATTAAATACCAGTCATGCCACGCGTAGTGAGTTAAAAGATGAAGAGGGGCAACCCCTTTTGTTGAATCAAAGCATGCCTTATGGCGATGTTTATGAGCAAGGTATGTTATGCATAAGCTGCGCAAGTACTGGTACTGCATTTGAGGCTGTATTAAATAGCCGTTTAGGAGAGGGGGAGTGTTACGATCATTGGCTTGATTTTACTCAAGCCGATATGGGGTCAGCTTTTTTTGCCCCCTCAGTTGGGTTTTTAAAGCAAATTTAAACCGTATCAAACAAAATACGTACACGTTCAAGTGTGACATCTATTTCAGAAATTTTTGCTGGAGCAATAAATATAGTATCGTCTCCGGCAATAGTACCTAATACACCATCGGCCTTTCCTAACGAGTCAAGTAAGCGGGCAATAAGCTGCGCAGCGCCTGGGCTGGTGCGAATAATGATCATCATTTCATTATGCATAATATCAATGACTAACTGGCGTAATGGGCTTTTAGCTGTCGGCACTCCCATTTCAGCGGGTAGGCAGTAAACCATTTCTTGTTTAGCGTTGCGGGTTCGCACAGCACCAAACTTACTTAACATGCGTGACACTTTACTCTGGCTTATATTGTCAAAGCCTTGCTCTTTAAGCGCATCAACTATCTCGCCCTGAGAGCCAAAGTTTTCTTCTTTTAAAAGTGATTTAAACGCTTTTACCAATGCTTCTTGTTTATCTTGAGGTTGCATAGTCTTTATTCATTATTGTTATTTATGCTGTAAATACTACACAAAAATGAATAATTATGCAGCAGTTGTTTAGTCAACTTGACAGTTTGATGCGATAAACCACCAAAGTTTACAACTATGGTCGAAAATATCGCAAAATAGGCCCGATAAATTTGTTTTTAGGCGCTAATTTCATTATCTTAAGGGCCACAAGTATTTCCTACCTCAAATGACGGAGAATTCCAATGAAAGTTGCTGTATTAGGTGCTGCAGGCGGTATCGGTCAAGCATTGTCTTTACTATTAAAAACAGGCTTACCAGCTGGTTCTGAATTATCACTTTACGATGTTGCACCAGTTGTACCAGGTGTTGCTGTTGACCTATCACACATCCCAACTGATGTTAAAGTAGCAGGTTTTGGCGCAGACGATTTAAACAAAGCGCTTGACGGTGCTGATATTGTTTTAATCCCAGCGGGTATGCCACGTAAACCAGGTATGGATCGTGCAGATTTATTTAACGTAAATGCCGGTATCATTAAAACACTAGCTGAAGGCATTGTAGCTAGTTGTCCTAAAGCACTTGTGGGTATCATTACGAACCCAGTAAACGGCACAGTACCGATTGTTGCTGAAGTGTTCAAAAAAGCAGGCACATACGATGCAAGCCGTGTATTTGGTATTACTACGCTTGACGTGATTCGTTCAGAAGCATTTGTTGCTGAACTTAAAGGCGTAGACGTTGCTACAGTTAAAGTACCAGTAATTGGTGGTCACTCTGGCACAACTATTCTTCCTCTACTTTCTCAAGTGGAAGGCGTAACTTTCACTGAAGACGAAGTTGCAGCACTTACTCCACGTATCCAAAATGCAGGTACTGAAGTAGTAAACGCTAAAGCAGGTGGTGGTTCAGCTACATTATCAATGGGTGCTGCTGCAGCACGTTTTTGTATGTCTTTAGTTAAAGGCCTACAAGGTGAAGATGTTGTAGATTACGCATACGTTGCTGTTGAAGATGGGGATGCAGAGTATTTTGCACACCCAGTACGTTTAGGTAAAAACGGCGTTGAAGAAATTCTTTCTTACGGCGAGCTAAGCGCGTTTGAAGAAAAAGCGAAGAACGATATGCTTGAAACACTGAAAAAAGACATCAAAGAAGGTGTTGATTTCATGGCGTAATAGCCAGAATGAGCATTAAAAAAGCCTGCTATTTGCAGGCTTTTTTTGTTGCTCGAATGTTATTTACTCTTAATGTTGAATAAGAGGCTCGTTAAGGCTAGTGATCACGGTCAACGGCTATACGGGCTAAGCTTACCAATGCGTGCTTGTATTCAGATTCTGGTAGAAAATCTAAGCAAGCAATTGCTTTATCGGCTTCAAGCTCTGCTTTTTGCATTGTAAACTCAAGCGCATTGGTTTGTTTTAACGTAGATAAAATCTCTTCTAAATGTTCCATACCATTACTGTGCTCAATGGCATCACGAATTAACTGTGTTTGATGCGCATTACCGTGTTGCATTGCATATATAAGTGGTAGGGTAGGCTTACCTTCGGCTAGATCATCGCCTATATTTTTACCTAGCTGGTCTGCATCGGCGTTATAATCAAGCACATCGTCAACAAGTTGAAATGCCGTACCTAAGTGCATACCGTATAAGTTTAATGCATTGAGCGTGGCTTCATCATTGTTGGTAATAATAGCAGCAAGCCCGGTAGCAGCTTCAAACAGCTTAGCCGTTTTGGAGTAAATAACTTGCATGTAGCTGGCTTCGGTTGTGTCTGGATCGTTGCAATTCATAAGTTGCAGCACTTCACCTTCAGCAATGATATTGGTAGCATCGGCGAGTATTTGCATAATTTGCATTTTGCCTAAACCAACCATTAACTGGAATGAGCGCGTGTATATAAAGTCGCCAACTAATACGCTAGCAGCATTACCAAATTCAGCGTTAGCGGTCGGGGTGCCTCGGCGTAAGTTTGACTCATCAACAACGTCGTCGTGTAATAAGGTCGCGGTGTGAATAAACTCAACAATGGTCGCAAGTGTAATGTGGTCTTTACCAGTATAACCTAGCGCTTTGGCAGCTAAAATAGCCAACATAGGGCGAACGCGTTTGCCGCCGCTATTAACTATGTATAAACCAAGTTGGTTTACTAACGCCACCTCTGAGCGCATTTGCGCATGTATAAGTTGATTGACGTCATTCATATCGCTTTCTATTAACGCCTGGATAGCTTTTATATCCATTGATCTCCGAGCCAATTTTTATGTGTGAACGGCGCAGATTGTACAACAAAAAACGCACTAGCTCGATATTTTGTGACGATTGATTTAAAAACCTACCTAAAGTGCTTAATAAGTGCTTAATTCAATCACAAATGTGTTTAATTACTAGACGATGAAAGATGGTTTTTGAGTTTGAATAATGGTCGACGCAGGTTGTAATTTTATTAGTAGGGTTATTTTTGCAAAGAGTTAAAAAGCGCTTGGCAAAAGGCTTAATTAATATAAAATAGAGAAAATATTGAATTGCTCTCAAAGCAGCTACTTTTTATTCATTTTAATTACAAAATAGGCTTGCTAGTTATTTCGCGTTAGCGTAAACTTCGCGCCCTATCGAAGAATATTTTAGTTGCGCCGATTTGAGGGTGCACAGACGGAGTTAATTATGTACGCGGTTTTCCAAAGTGGTGGTAAACAGCATCGTGTGACTGAAGGTCAAACGATTCGTCTTGAAAAATTAGACGTTGAAACTGGTGCGGCAGTTGAATTTGATTCAGTGCTTTTAGTTGCTGATGGTGAGAAGATCGAGATCGGTGTACCGTTCGTAAACGGTGGTAAGATAACAGCTGAGGTTGTTTCACATGGTCGCGGTGAGAAAATTAAGGTTGTTAAATTTAGACGCCGTAAGCATTCTCGTAAGCAAATGGGCCACCGTCAATGGTTCACTGAAGTTAAAATCACTGGCATTAGCGCTTAATTAGAGGTACTTAGAAATGGCACATAAAAAAGCAGCTGGTAGTACTCGTAACGGTCGCGATTCAGAAAGCAAACGCCTAGGTGTTAAGCGTTTTGGTGGCGAATCAGTTCTAGCGGGTAGCATCATTGTTCGTCAGCGTGGAACACGTTTCCACCCTGGTACAAACGTAGGTATCGGTAAAGACCACACTATCTTTGCAAAAGCAGATGGTAAAGTTCAATTTGAACAAAAAGGTCCTTTAAACCGTAAATACGTAACTATCGTAACTGAGTAATCAGTAAGGTAGTTAAAAAACCCCGCCTTTGCGGGGTTTTTTGTTTTGAGACAAAAATATATACCAAAGCCAAGCCTGCAATCGGCTTGGCTTCGGTATATAATGTATAAATTAGCAAGCCAATCCCTAAAGTGAGTAATCATGAAGTTTGTAGATGAAGTAGAAATTCGCGCAGAGGCCGGAGACGGCGGAAGCGGTATCGTGTCTTTCCGACGTGAAAAATATGTCCCAGATGGTGGGCCTGACGGCGGTGACGGTGGAGACGGTGGTAGTGTTTATCTACAAGCTGATGAAAACTTAAATACCCTGATTGACTATCAGTTTGAGCGCTTTCACAGAGCTGAACGCGGTACAAACGGACGTAGCCGAAACTGTACAGGTAAAAAAGCAGACGACTTGTTTGTAATGGTCCCTGTGGGTACGCGTATAACCGATGTTGATACGCAAGAAGGGCTTGGTGATTTGACCCAACATGGTCAACGAATTTTGGTTGCAAAAGGTGGTTTCCACGGCTTGGGGAATGCACGTTTTAAATCAAGTACTAACCGAGCGCCTCGTCAAAAAACACTAGGTACACCCGGTGAAGTACGTAACTTAAAATTAGAGTTACTATTGCTAGCTGACGTAGGTTTACTAGGTTTGCCAAATGCTGGTAAATCGACCTTTATTCGCAGTGTGTCAGCAGCAAGACCAAAAGTAGCTGATTACCCATTTACAACGCTTATTCCTAATTTAGGTGTAGTGCGTCCGGAAGCTAACAAGTCATTTGTAATAGCTGATATACCTGGGTTGATTGAAGGTGCGTCTGATGGTGCCGGTTTAGGTATCCGCTTCTTAAAGCATTTAGAGCGTTGTCGTGTGTTATTGCACATTATTGACGTAATGCCTGTAGATGGATCAAACCCAGTCGATAATGCGTTTGCAATTATAAACGAACTGCATCAATACAGCCCTAAACTTGCAGAAAAGCCGCGTTGGTTAGTATTTAATAAAATAGATTTGTTACCTGAAGATGAAGCACAAGCACTATGCGATGCGATTGCACAAGAGCTAGGTGAGTCTGAAAATATTTATCAAATCTCAGCTATTAACAAGCTGCATACTCAACCGCTTATACACGATATTATGACATTGCTTGATAGCATGCCTAAAGAGAAGTTTGAGCAAGTTGAAGATGAAGAAATAGAATTTAAGTGGGATACCTACCATCAAAAAGCCACCAAAGGCGATGATGATTGGGATGACTGGGATGAAGATGATTACGATGTAGAAGTAGTCTACGAACGTTAATTTTCATTAAATATAAAAAGGAGCGTAGGCTCCTTTTTGTTTTTTAATAGTAAAGTATTAGGTATTTAATGTGATTATTTCAATGATTGCCGCTATGGCAAATAACCGTGTTATTGGTCTTGATAATAAAATGCCGTGGCATTTACCTGCAGATCTCCAACATTTTAAAGCCGTTACTACAGGCAAGCCTGTGATCATGGGTCGTAAAACTTTTGAGTCTATTGGCCGTCCTTTACCTGGTAGACGCAATATTATTATTACGCGCAACACTGAATATAAGGCCGAAGGTATTGAAACGGTAACAAGCCCAGAGGCCGCGCTGAGCTTGGTTTGTGATGTTGAAGAAGTGATGATTATTGGTGGTGGAAATGTTTATCAGCAGTTTTTAACACAAACTGAGCGCTTATATTTAACCTTTATTGATCTCGATGTTGAAGGCGATACACAGTTCCCTGATTACCAAGCTATTGCAAATTGGGAAGTGAAAGAAGAGCAATCTAAACAGCCAGACGAAAAAAATAAACATAGTTATAAATTCGTAACTTTATATAAATACTGCTAACATTATTGCGAAAGGTTAACTAGGTTGGTACAATATTAACCAGTTAACGTAGGAATAAAGTACCAAACAAGGGTCGACAATGTTTAAATTATCAAAGTTAGTTGTTATTTCTGCTATCGCTGCAGTTTCACTTTCGTACACAGCTCCAGTAAAAGCTGATGATCAACTAGCAATATCTATTTGCGAGTATATCGCAGCAGATGATAAAAACCGTTTACGTAGTAAGTTAAAAAGCTCTCGTGTAAAAATTCGTAACATATATGATTCTATTCAATGTAACGGTAATAACTTATTGCGTCATGCTGTTGCCAGCAATGCTGTAGATGCAGGTGAGTATATTGTTAAAAACTTATCTAAAAGTTCATTGTCAGACGGTGCCGACATAGCCTGGGCTGAAGGCAATCACGCAGGTTCTGCGCTTATTCCTGTAATTAAAGACCGTGCTGGTTTGTAATTATTAGTAATTTAAAAAAAGCCGCGATTATCGCGGCTTTTTTGTTGCTGGAAAAATAATTGACTATTTAGAGGCCGATATTACTGAGTAATATCGGCCTCTATCTGTCAGAGTACCCTGATCAGCTTTTATCATGTTTATTTATGAATGTCTCAGTTCACTCACTTATAAATGCTTCACCTTCAATCATCCATTTAGCTGCAGGCTGACCTTTTAGGTAATGATCGAAGTACTGCATCATACGGACTGAAAAATCGACCTGATTTGGGAATTTTTTAAGGTGATGCGGTTCACCTTCATACTGTAAAAAAGTGGCATCTTTGCCTGCACGACGAAGTGCTAAATAATACTGTACGCCTTCGTGCCAAGGCACCGCATCATCTTTGTCTCCAAACATGATTAAAATTGGCGTATTGACCTTGTCAGCAAAAAATACGGGTGAGTTTTCAATATATAACTCTGGTGCCTCAAATAAGTTTTTACCTATGCGGCTTTGTCCTGTTTCGTATTGAAACTGGCGAGCAAGGCCTGACTTTAAGCGTATGCCACTGTATGCGCTGGTCATGTTAGATACCGGCGCGCCTGATACAACCGCTTTAAACATATCTGTTTGGGTGATCATAAATGCACTTTGGTACCCGGCCCATGAGTGACCTTGCAAGCCAATTTTGTTTGGATCGGCAATACCAAGATCTATTAACTTTTGGGTGGCGTTGATCATGGTTTGCGTTGACGATTTGCCCGGGTGACCTATTTCAAAACGAATATCAGGTAAAAAGATGGCGTAGCCATTTGATGTAAACATTGGGAAATTAGGGCGATGATTTAACTCCATTTTAGGAAAATCAAACATACGCTGGCTCATGTAACGATAAAAATAAACGACAACAGGCACTTTATCGCCTTTTTTGTAACCGTCAGGTTTTATTAAAACACCTTGCAAGTCTTCACCATCAAAGCCTTTGTAGCTAATCAGTTCAGGTTTTTCACCCCAAGCAAAATTTGCGGTTTGAGGGTTCAAATCAGTTACTTTTTGTGTGCTTAAAAAGCTTAAGTCGGTTTGATAGAAATCTGGGAACTGATGATAACTCTGTTCCGTAAATAGGTATTTATCTGCTTTCTTGGCCTTTTTAACAATATCAAAACGTTTATCACCACTGAGTACTTCAGTAATGGTCGTGTTTTCTAAATCAAGCTTTGCAATCCCCCGTTGCTTTGTTTGAAGGTCAACAGCAGTAACTAGCAGTGTTTCATCTTGTTTAAAGCCTACCTGGTTTCTATCAAGATTAATGACGCGATACTGTGTATTAGTCTGCTTTCCATTTGTTAAGCGTTTAGCTTGATTGGTGTTTACATTAAACGCCCAAATATCATATTTGCTATAAGCAAGTACTTGGCTGCTATCGCTCATCCAGCCTGCAAAACCATAGCCTGGTTGATCTGATGGGTAGTCGTGTTTGTCGTCGGCAAAAGTTGCTTTTATGGCTTTTGTAACCGGAGTAACTTTATTGTTAGCTAATTCTTTTAGTTGTATTTGGTTGTCAGCAAAGTAAGCTGCAAATAAGCCATTAGGAGAAAGAGAAGGTCTAAAAGGGCTGTTAGTCACAATAGGAGTTTGCTTGCCTGTATTAATGTTTACAGCGTAGTAATCTGCAAAAAAGCCGCCATACATTATTTTTTCTAAATAGGGAGTATTTGACGAGCCCAGTAAGGAAGTATCGCGTTCTGTATTAAGAGCAACACTAGGCATTGCAGGGGTACTTAGTTGAACCACTTTTTGTGAATTTACATGGTATACGGCTTCGTAGTGACGGTGCTTATTAACCGCGTTCCATTGCTGTTTTTCTCGTGGTTTTATTTCTGGGTCTTTATTATGCCAAACATCCAAGCCTTTTTGCTCGCGAATAGTGGCAATGTCATAGAGTGAGGTTTCATCTACGAATTCTTTGGCTTTTACTTTCGCTGCAAGTTTTGGTCGGTTTTCAAAGTATAAGCGTTCGCCGTTTTCTGACCAGCTTAGTTTTGCGGTTTTGCCTATAGTCCACTCTTTGTTTGTAGATTCAATAGTTGAAAGTGTTTCGTTTTTCCATAATTGTAGTGAGTGGTTTCGACGGCGGGTATCTTCGTTTACATAATTACCCAATGTAAATGCTACGGTTGCTTCGATTGGGTGCCATGCTATTTTATTAGCAATAACACCGGGTTCATCAATTAGCACTTCACTTTTAAAAGATGTTAGTGTGATTAGCTTTATTTGGTTGTCGTTACCATCAGGGTAACTTTGGCTTAGTAAAAGCTGATCATTGGTAGCACTTATACTGTAACTAAAAACGTTATCAATAGTTTCACTTTGTTGGTTTTTTAAATTAACAATAACGAGCGAGTAAACCTTGTCTTTTTTGTCAGGTGAAATGGCGCTGCTGTCTTCCTCTTTACTCTCATTTTTGGTATTTTTTTCTACATTATCAGTTTTATCTGCTTTTTTATCTAAGCGATACGCAAGCCATACCCCGTCGTTTGATAATACGTAGTCTTCTACATTCTCAAAACTTTTTTGCTCACCTGTTTCAGTATTCACTAGCACTAAGTTATTTTTAAGCGTGTTTTTTTTCTTGGTGGTTTCTTTTTCGAGTAATGTGGGTACTTGTGTAAATGCAGTCCAGTTGGCTGCTTTGTTTATAAACGGCTTGGTGCCGCGGTCCACTTCGCTGATTAAACTATTTGAGGTTAAAGAGTAAACCTGACCTGCAGCATTGCCGCGGTATGGCGTGGCACTTAAAGATAAAATACGTCCATCTTCAGATAGTTGTGTGCCTTTGGCTGATTTAAAGTTAAATACATCTGTGAATTCTAATGCCTCTTTTGCATTAGGCGCGGTGCTGACTAAGCCAGTAATAAGTGCGCTACTTAGTAGGGTGAGCTTTGTTTTCATTATTGAATCTCGTTTTTTAACATTATTTTATTGTAACGAGTTTGACTAATATTTCGACCAGATAGGATAGAAGGCAGGTGGTGGCGATAAGTAACAGGTATAAACGATAAAACGACCATTTGGTCGTTTTATTTAAAAATTAATTCAGCGGGTATAATTATGTTAGAGCCAAATTTTTTGCAATTCAGGCCATTGTTTTTCAAATTGGACGCTTGGCTTAGTTTTAAAGTCACTGCGCACAAATTGATTCATTTTTCCTTCAACATAGGCAAGTAAAAAGTTAGCCAGTGTAAGCTCATCGCTTTGGAAGTTTTTTCCTTCACGAAGCTTGCGTTCTCTAAGTACTTGTTTAAGTTGGGTTTCTAATTTTTCAAAAAAGCTTTGAACGCGTTCACGTAAGCGCTCTTGTTCACCTTGCAGCGCATCACCGGTTAAAATACGGGTAATACCAGGGTTTTTTCGGCAAATGTTAAAAGTAAAAGTAAAATATTATAAACACGGGTTTGGCTTTCTTTTTCGTTTTCTAAAATAAGGTTGATGCGCGATAAAAGAGTGTCTTCAATAAACTCGATTAAGCCTTCAAACATACGCGCTTTGCTAGGAAAGTGACGATACAGGGCCGCTTCAGATACACCAACCTCAGCAGCTAGTTTAGCTGTGGTGATTCGTTGACCAGGGCTTGTTTCTAACATTTGTGCGAGTGCTTGCAGTATTTGCTCTTTGCGATTACTTCTTTTTGTCGCAGGCATGAACATTCCTTTTTTATTAGTTATTCTTGGCTGGGGTTAATCATTTTTTGTTCAAATGAAAAGCATATGTTAATGTTTTATTCAGTTTGTTTCCAGCCTTTTATAGATGTTTAGCCAGCTGTTCGATCACTTTTAAAGCAATTGTACTTTTACTGCTAACGGGCAATTCTAACTGTTTATTTTGCCAATACAGAGTCAACGCGTTTTGATCAGAATTAAACCCTAAACCACTTTGCGATACATCGTTTGCGCATATCATATCTAGGTTTTTATTAACTAATTTACCTTTAGCATAACTCTCAACGTTTTGCGTTTCAGCGGCAAAACCCACAGTGTAAGGGCGGTTTTTTTCTATATTAGCAACCGCTGCAATGACATCTGGGTTTTTAACTAACGTTAGTGTTAGCTCGTCGCCTTGCTTTTTCATTTTTTGAGTTGCTACTTCGCCAGCTCTGTAATCGGCAACAGCTGCGCAGCCAATAAACGCATCCGACTGCGGTGCATATACTAGTGCTTCATTTAATAGTTGCTCTGCGCTTTCTATATTTATTAGATTTGCACCAATAGGGGCTTTGATAGTTACAGGGCCAGAAATTAAATTAACGTTAGCACCGAGTAACAACGCGGCTTCTGCAAGTGCGTAACCCATTTTTCCAGAGCTATGGTTTGATATAAACCTAACAGGGTCAAGCGGCTCACGGGTTGGGCCTGCAGTGATAGTAATTGTTTTACCAGCTAAAATTTGAGGAGGTTGCTTTTCAAGACATAACGCTACAAGCTCATGTGGTTCAAGCATACGTCCTGAGCCAACATCACCACACGCTTGCTCTCCTTTACCCGGGCCCCAAATAAGAACGTTACGCGCTTTTAAAGTGGCTAGGTTTGCTTGCGTTGCAGCATGTGCATACATTTGCTGGTTCATAGCTGGAGCTACCGCAACTTTTGCTGGGGTCGCAAGCAGTAAAGTCGTCAGTAAGTCGTCTGCAATGCCGGTCGCCATTTTTGCAATGATATTACATGTTGCAGGAGCGACTAAAATAAGATCAGCCCACTTGGCAAACTCAATGTGTCCCATCGCGGCTTCAGCGGCAGGGTCGAGCAATGAATCCGATACTATCTCGCCGCTAACGGCTTGCATTGTGAGTGGCGTAATAAAATGCTTAGCTGACTCAGTCATGACAACTTTTACTTCACAACCATGCTCTTTTAATCGTCTTACGAGCTCAGCGCATTTATAGGCTGCAATTCCACCGCTAATACCCAGTACAATTTTTTTGTTTGTTAACGTCATCATGGTTGTCTGTCAATCTTATTAAATATGGCGCCTAAAATAACAAATCTTTACTCGTTCAGCTAAGTTTTTAATTTAAAATTACAAGCTAAATTTTTATTTTGCATTACATTTATAAGACACATGAGTTATTCAAGGATGAAAAAATGCAACTAACTTCACTGCCCAATGCTCAACGCCCACGTGAAAAGCTTATCGAAAAAGGCGCTAAAGCGCTAAGTGATGCAGAGCTCCTTGCCATATTTTTACGTACCGGGTTGCCGGGGATGAACGTAATAGAGTTGGCTCAGCACTTACTGAACGAAAATAAAACATTACATAACTTGTTTAATGCCAGCATGGACGAATTTTGTTCGCAAAAAGGATTGGGAACGGCGAAGTATGTTCAATTACAAGCGGTACTTGAATTAAGTCAGCGTTATATGCAGGAGCGCTGCCAACGAGATGCCGTGTTTAACTCCCCTAATTCAGTATACGATTACCTAACCATTCAAATGCGGGGTCTACAGCAAGAGGTATTTATGGTGCTTTATCTTGATAGTCAAAACCGCTTAGTAAAAGATGAGATTCTTTTTTACGGCACAATAAATGCCGCAAGTGTGTATCCGCGGGAGGTTGTTAAAGCAGCACTTAAAAATAATGCAGCGGCTGTTATCTTTGCTCATAACCATCCAAGTGGGATTGCTGAACCAAGCCAAGCAGATAAGCTTATTACCAATAAATTGCAGCAAGCACTGCAATTAGTAGACATAAATGTGCTTGACCATATCATTGTGGGAGGTGAAACGTGTGTTTCGTTTGCCGAGCGTGGCCTTATTTAACTCTCTTTGATATAGAAATGTGCTAAAAATGAGCGGTTTAATACATTTTAGCAAATTAGTTTAATTTAAATGCAGTTTTTACTTTCCCTAAGGGCATTCGATCTTTATAATTGGCCGCTATCAAATTTACATATGAGCTGGTTGGATAGATCAGTATTTGATCTTTGCCTGTAAAAGCTGTATAAAGAGCGCCCTTCGATTTATCTAGGGCAGAAATACACGGCCTTAGATTAAATTAAGCTCGAGCGAAGTTATTGGAGATATATAGACATGTCTAAAGTATGTCAAGTTACAGGTAAGCGTCCAGCGGTTGGTAACCACCGTTCACACGCGAGAAACGCGACTAGACGTCGTTTCCTACCTAACCTACAAACACACCGTTTTTGGGTTGAAAGTGAAAAACGTTTTGTAACATTACGCACTACTACTAAAGGTATGCGTATTATCGATAAAAAAGGCATCGACGCGGTTCTTACAGAAATCCGTGCTCGCGGCGAAAAAGTTTAAGGAACTGAATCATGCGCGATAAAATCCGTTTAGTTTCAACTGCCGGTACTGGTTTTTTCTACACTACTGACAAAAACAAACGTAACATGCCTGAAAAGATGGAAATCAAAAAGTTCGATCCTAAGGCTCGTAAACACGTGATTTTCAAAGAAGCTAAAATCAAGTAATTTTAGTTTTTTAGAATTTAAAAACCCAGCTTAGGCTGGGTTTTTTGTTTTCTGGTGATAAGTTAGTAATATATTTGAACTAATACGTATGTTCATTAGCAACTATACCCAACCAGTTTTAAGGAATAAAACCGATATTGTTCGTTTAATCTTTTTATAAAACAGGTATATAACGAAGCTTCCTCTAGTGATTGACGAGGCTTAGTTGTCTAAAAATAGCTCGTTAGTATTAAGCCTCATTAAACTAAAAAATTATCTTATTCACAAAAAAAGGCCAAACAGTCAGTTTGGCCTTTGCTATCCCAAAGATTATGAAATTACTATTATGGTTGGTATTGTCCGCTAATAGTTAAACCAGAGAAAGTTCTGTAAGCATTTACACTTAAATGCCATGTACCGGCTTGTGGATTATTAAAGGTACATGTTTCAGCATTACCATTTTTATATGGACGACAATCGTAGCTAGACGATGTTGGCTGACTACCAAACTTCACAAATAAATCAGCATCACCTGTACCACCAGAAGTAGTTACAGTAAATGTAGACATACCAGCAGGCACATCTAGTGTGTAGTGTTTCCACTGACCAGCACTGGCACTTACGTCACTAACAGTACCGCCACCTGCTTCAGGTGTGCCTGAACCGCCACCAGAAGATGCACCTGTGATATTACCTACCAAACTAACACCAGAGTAGGCAGAGTAACCACGAAGCATTACATGGTATGTACCTGCCGTTGGATTATCGATAGAACATTCTTCGCTGTTGCCGCCTTTGTACGGACGACAGTCGTAGCTTGATGTAGTTGGTTGGCTGCCAGCACGAACGTATAGATCGGCATCACCTGTACCACCGCTCATTGTAAACGTCACATTGGTTGCTCCGCTTGGTACGGTCATGGTGTAAAAATCTTGTGCGTTAGCACCACCGCTTAAGCCGGTTTTAGCTTCGCCATCAACAAGTTCACTATCACCTGTTGTGGGTGGTGTTGTACCGCCACTTGCTGCGGCAACAGCAGCTGCAGCATCAACAATACCTGTACCACAGTTGTTACATGTTGCAGGGAATGAGCGAGTAGACGATTTTAAAATACTCTCAATTTCATCAGGCGTAGCATTTGGTTTTGCTTGCTTGATAAGTGCAGCTACACCCGCTACGTGCGGAGCGGCCATAGATGTACCTTGAGAGAATGAATAGCTATCGGTTGATGGAGAAGACGATCCTGAGTTATACGTAGACAGAACACCTTCAGAATCGTTAGCAAAGCTTTGTGCACCACCGGGTGCAGCAACATCAATGTTACTACCGTAGTTTGAGTAATAAGCACGGCCACCATTTCGACCAACTGATGCTACATTAACAACACCGTTACAGTTACCTGGGTTGTAGTTTGCTGAGTTATCGTTATCGTTACCTGCTGCAATAACTACAACAGCGCCATTGTTGCGAGCTGTATTGATTGCATTTTGTGTTGTAGAACTACAAGAGCCACTTCCGCCTAAGCTCATGTTAATAACATCTGCTGGGTTAGGGTTTCCAGGGATGCCCGATACGTTACCGCCAGATGCCCAAATAATGCCGTCGGCAATATCAGACGTTAAACCACCACATTTACCAAGTACACGCACTGGAACTACTTTTGCGTCATAAGCAACACCGGCAACGCCTTCACCATTATTTGTAACGGCTGCAACAGTACCCGCAACGTGCGTACCATGCCAGCTAGACCCTTGCGCACCATTATTACCACATTCGCCGGCTGCTACTGCATCGCCCGGATCACGTGCATCGCTATCACGGCCGCCACCATCGTTAGCAACTGATAGGTTAGAAATCATATCGTAACCTGGCAAAATATTAGCGTTTAAATCGGCATGAGGGCGGTAACCTGTATCAAGAACAGCCACTACTACACCACTACCTGTTGCGGTGTCCCAAGCTGTTGGTAAGTTTAGACCGCCAGCTTGCTCATAGTAGTGCCACTGGTCGCCATAGCGCGGATCGTTAGGTGTCGCAAAAGGTTTTAACATTTGGTCAACTTCAATGTACTCAACGTTGCCTGAATCAACCATTTCTTGCATAAACTCTTGTGCTTCTGCTGCGCTAAGTTTTTTATCTGCTCGCATAACATGGTGGTTATTTAGTGCCATTGCGCGAATGTACTTTGCTTTAACTTTTCCTTTTTTAGAGGCAAAGTTTTTAACAAAGTTTTTTGCACGTGCTTTCATGTTTACAGGGCTTTCATCTGCAGTAGAGTAACTCAGTGCATCAACGTTGTTATTTTTATATTTAATGATGAATTGCGTTTCAAAGCCACTTTGATTTTGAAGTTTAGCTGTTGTATCAGCCACTGAAGGGCCAATTGGTTGTGCCGGATTGGCCATGCTTGATGCAGTAGCAAAAAGCGTACTAATGGTAAGTGCTATTGCACACTTATTAAATGTTTTACTTGTTGTCATAATTTTCCCTAGATTTTTTTATTAGTTATATCGTGATGAATTGTCACAATGCAGGTACAAAGGTAAATTATGTGTTAATAAAGTTAAAATACTAAATCATTATGTCCCTATTTCATTTAGTTATAACGAGTGTTTTAAAGGGGTTTGTCATTGTTTTGTATTTGTCATATAAAATAAAAATGATATAAAGGTACTGCTTTTTAATTTGTATTTTTAATACTTTTAAAAAGTAGAAAATATATTTGTTGTGTTATTTGTAATAATGAATTCTGTACATTGCTGGCGATTAAATTTTGCTATAATCGAGCAAATTGTTAAGTGAGATAAATAGATGACCCAGGTAGATGTAATTGTAATTGGCGCGGGAGCGGCTGGATTAATGTGTGCGGCGCAAGCTGGATACCGAGGCCGACGTGTTACAGTGCTAGACATGGGTAAAAAGCCGGGTCGTAAAATTTTAATTAGTGGTGGCGGGCGCTGTAATTTTACAAACGAAAACGCCGCACCAGAAAACTATTTATGCGGTAATCCACATTTTGTTAAATCATGTTTGAGCCGTTATACGCAACATGACTTTATCGAGCTGGTGGACCGCCACGGTTTGGCATACCATCATAAGACGTTAGGCCAGCTATTTTGCGATAACAGTGCGCAAGATATTGTTAATATACTTTTAACAGAATGCGAGTGGGCGGGTGTAAACATAGCCTTGCGCAGTGAAGTGATTAGTGTTCAAAAAACAGAGTCGGGTTATAGCGTTACCACAGAGCAAGAGACTTTGCATTGTGAGTCGTTAGTGGTTGCGTCGGGCGGGCTTACTATGCCCAAGCTTGGTGCTACACCTATTGGTTATAAAATTGCTGAGCAGTTTGGTTTAAACGTACTACCTACTATGGCCGCGCTTGTACCATTTACCCTTCACCAACACGACAAAGAGCGCTTTGAAGGGTTATCAGGCGTTAGCATACCGTGCGAAGTAACAAGTGAAGACGGCACCACATTTAAAGAAAATATATTATTTACGCACCGTGGTTTATCTGGCCCCGCTATATTACAAATAAGTTCATTTTGGCGTGCAGGGCAGGCTGTTACTATTAACCTACTTCCTGAGCTAGATTTAAAACAGCGGCTTGCAGACTGGCGAGAAACGCAACCTCAAAAATCACTAAAAAATAGCCTAACGACAATATTGCCAAAACGGTTCATTGAAATACTACATGAAAGCAATGCAATACCTGATTGCAATATTAATCAGCTTACCCATAGTCAAATTGAAGACCTTGCTAACTACATTCATGCGTGGCAAATAAAACCCAACGGAACCGAAGGTTATAGAACTGCAGAAGTAACCCTGGGTGGTGTAAATACTGACGAACTAAGCTCTAAAACGTTTGAAGCCAAAAAATCACAAGGCTTGTACTTTATAGGGGAAGTAACGGATGTAACCGGTTGGCTTGGAGGGTATAACTTTCAGTACGCTTGGAGCTGTGGATTTGCAGCCGGGCAATACGCGTAGTTATTTTATCCATTGTTAAATAGAGCACACTCATATTACACTTAAAACTTATGTGGCTAATATGAGTGTTCTAATGCTGAAGCATGTTTTAATTGTTTTTTACTTTTATATGTAAGCATGGGTGCAAAAGCCTCTGAAAACTTAAGTGATCATGAAGTGTTTTGTATGAAAACAGACCAAGATTGCTTAACCTACATTCAATCTCGCCTTTTAAATACACAAAAGAACTCCTCTAATTGGTATAAATTGAAAACTTACGAGTTTGACTATTATTTTGATTATCAAAAATTCGATAATCTTCATAGCGCATTAAGCCCCTTTGTTGACCAAGAAGAATTACCTGGCGCATTTAAAATACAAGTTTATTTTTATTATGCTAAATCGCTTAATTACTTGGGTGATAAGCAACAAGCGAAAGCCTATGCGGCAAAAGCATTTGCTCAACTTGATGAAATTTATAATGTATTTGGTGATCCTTTAAGGCTTGTAGAGCTGGCTAATTTACAGCACATATTTGGCGATAAAAAAAAGGCACTAAGGGTATTGCTTGATGCCGAAAAGCGTTATGCAAAAAGTAGTGATGCTATTTTTCACTTTGAGCTGCACATCAATAAAGGGCACATTTATTACAATTGGCAACAGTACCCTCAAGCGATAGAAAGTAATTTAAAAGCTTACAACGCTATAAAAAGAACAAAACACCATGCTAAAACTGTAATTGCGCTAGGTAACTTAGCTTTTTCATATTTTAAGCATAATGATTTTAATAACGCAGTAAAATATTATAAAACTGCGTTCGACTACATCGAACCGGATAGCATTTACCAAGCAACCTATAGTTTACGTTTAGCGCAATCGTATTGGGAGTTGGGTAACAAAACACAAGCGGCTTTGTGGTTAAATAAAATAGATAGAACTAATGTGGAATTCTCAAAAAGCCATGCAAAAGTTTATGATGAAATAAAAAGTAAAATCTAATGCTAGTTTGCTCTTTTTTAAAATTTAAAAAACAAAAAAG
>NZ_BADX01000133.1:0-630 GCF_000241365.1 Pseudoalteromonas sp. BSi20480
GCCAATATGCCAATCAGAGGTATGTATAAATTTCATAAGTTCCCTTTATTTACTTTTATTTTTCCGGAGTAAATTAGTAATTAGTGTTCTATTATTTATTTGTAGATAAGCTATTTATGGCTTCTTCAACACGGTTTTTAACTCCATTAATGAGTCAATGTCTTGTGATTCTGCTAGCTCATCTATATGAGCTACAGCAACTTCCCAAGGAGCTTCTTGTTGTGGAATATCAACCCATCGCCTATATAATCCAATCAAAATATATATCGCTATGCTCATAAGCAAACGGACTTTGCAATGAACTCGTAACAAAGCGTAATATATCTAAAGTAATACCAGCAGAGAACATGGTGCCAGTAAAGACTAACTCTTGTTGAGCTTCATCATTTGGGAATTCATCAATCACGGGTTTATAAGTTAAAAAGCCATGCTCAAATAATTCTTCTGCCATAGCCCAATTCAAGCCAATAATCTTACAAAAATCTGGGAAGTCCAATCAGCATAAGTACTTAATGGGATACATTCCTGAGTATTGCTTCCAAAATCCATATTGTTTACCTTTTATTCTTTACACTTAATTTGGTTCAGATGATTAATAACTTTTAATAGCTTTTTTAATTTTACTATATG
>NZ_BADX01000132.1:0-3842 GCF_000241365.1 Pseudoalteromonas sp. BSi20480
AGCTTAAGCGTTGCCTGCTCTGCCGTCTCAGTGGGGTCGCATTATAGGGAGCAGCGAATTTAACGCAAGCCTTTTTTAACTAAAAAAGTGATTTAAATTACACCCCAAGCAAGCGCACACCCTAAACACAAGTTACTCACAAACACCTGTTGATAACTCTATTTTTATGGTCGTTTATTCTAAACACTTGGCCATTCCTATGGTAAGTTGCGGTCACTTTTTTAACGCATGTCTTTAGGTAGTATTTATGGCAGATATAATAAATAGTATAAGTGGTCTCTTGTGGGGGCACGTCCTCGTATACTTATTAATAGCAGCGGGTTTATTTTTTACCTTTAAATTAGGTTTTATTCAATTTGTACAATTTCCACATATGTTCAAGGTTATGTTTGGATCTCGAAAATGTGGGAATAACGAAATCTCTTCTTTTCAAGCTTTTTGTACTTCATTAGCAGCTCGAGTCGGTACTGGGAATATGGCAGGTGTCGCTGTTGCATTGTATCTGGGTGGCCCGGGAGCTATTTTTTGGATGTGGTTAATTGCATTAATTGGTATGGCGACAAGCTTTGCCGAAAGTACACTTGCACAAGCTTATAAAACAAAAGATGCTGAAGGCAATTTTAGAGGTGGTCCAGCTTACTATATGCAAACTGGCTTAGGTAAACGTTGGATGGGGGTTTTATTCTCATTGTGTTTAATTTTAGCTTTTGGTCTGGTATTTAATGCTGTGCAGTCAAACTCTATTGCTGCCGCTTTTGAAGTAGCATTTGATATCCCTAAATATATTGTAGGTATTTGTTTAGTTATTGGTTCTGGGATCATCATATTTGGAGGCCTTAAAACAATATCTCGATTTGCTGAAATGGTTGTGCCTTTTATGGCTTTGGCCTATTTATGTGTTGCGCTTTATGTTTGTGCTATTAACTTTGCTGCACTTCCTGATGTATTCATGTTAGTAATTAACAGTGCTTTTGGAATAGAGCAAGCCGGTGCTGGCGCTATAGGTTATGGTGTAATACAAGCGATGATCCAAGGAATTAAACGTGGTTTGTTCTCTAACGAAGCGGGTATGGGTAGCGCCGCTAATGCTGCAGCAACAGCAACACCTTACCCTCCTCACCCTGCTTCACAGGGTTATGTGCAAATGCTTGGGGTTTTTATTGACACAATTGTAATTTGTACTGCGACTGCATCACTTATCCTTCTATCTCAGCAATTAATTCCTGAATCAGGAGTATTGGGTATAGAATTGACTCAAGCAGCATTATCAGAACATGTTGGTAGTTGGGGCACTTATTTTATCGCTATTGCAATTTTATTCTTTGCCTTTACCTCTATTGTTGCTAATTACTCGTATGCAGAAACTAATCTTATGTTTTTAGAACATAACTCCCAAAAAGGAATGTTTTTATTCCGTCTGATCGTTTTAGGAATGGTTATGTTTGGGGCTGTAGGTGAGCTCGGATTAATTTGGACATTAGCAGATATATCTATGGGTTTAATGGCTATTGTTAATGTAATCGCGTTATTTATGCTTTCAGGTGTCGTTGTATGGCTTTCAAAAGACTATAACGAACAACGTAAAAAAGGCCTTATCCCCTCATTTGATAAAAGTAAACATCCAAAGCTAGATAAAGAGGTAGACCCTCTAGCTTGGAAATAAAAAATAAAATAGCGAGTTCCGGCTCGCTTTTTTAGTTCTAAAGTTTATTTACCCAACATTAAAACTTAGATTAATTTTTACGACTACTTTATATTTACTGCGTATAGGAACAAAAAGAGATATCTAAAAAAGGAAAGCCGATGGATGACATGACAAAAAAATACAGTATCGATACTACTGATTATCAAGTTGGACAAGATAATATTCAAAAATGGGGGTTTGATATACATAATCCTGTATTTGGAATAAGCGCTTTTTTAGTTGTTTTATTTGTATTGCTTAGCTTGGTTTTTGACCCTACCGTTACTCGCGACGCACTAACCTCCACTAAAGACGCTATCATAAATCAATTCGATAGTTACTTTATGTTACTTGCTAACGCCTTTGTAATCTTTTGTATTATCTTGGCATTCTCTCCCTTAGGTAAAATTCGTTTAGGCGGTGTAAAAGCTCGTCCAGAGCATGGTTACATATCGTGGCTTGCCATGTTATTTGCTGCAGGAATGGGCATTGGATTACTATTTTGGGGTGTTGCAGAGCCAACAGCTTATTATACAGGTTGGTATCATATGCCTATGGGGGTTGAACCCAATTCAGCACAAGCACATTCATTAGCTTTAGGTGCAACTATGTACCACTGGGGTTTGCACGGATGGGCAATTTACGCAGTAGTTGGCTTAAGCTTGGCTTTTTTTGCATTTAATAAAGGCCTGCCTTTGTCTATACGTTCTGTTTTCTATCCCTTATTTGGTGATCGCGCATGGGGGTGGATGGGGCATATCATAGATATACTCGCGGTATTGTCGACTTTATTTGGTTTAGCAACATCACTGGGGCTTGGCGCGCAACAAGCGACCAGTGGTATAAATTATCTTTTAGGCACCGATTATGGCACTGCTTTTCAAATATCTGTTATTGGCTTAGTAACGTGTATTGCTATTTTCTCTGTTATTAGAGGTATTGAGGGCGGTGTAAAAGTACTAAGCAACGTTAATTTAATTTGTGCGTTTTTTTTACTGTTAGTTGTTATCGTACTTACATTCTCTGATTCAATCCCTGCTGTTTGGTTTACCCTGGGAGCATACGTAGAACATTTTGTACCATTGAGTAATCCTTTTAATAGGCCCGATGAAGATTGGATGCATTCTTGGACTGTATTTTATTGGGCGTGGTGGATATCTTGGTCACCGTTTGTTGGTATGTTTATAGCGCGTGTTTCTAAAGGGCGCACTGTACGAGAGTTCTTACTTGTTGTTATAGGGCTACCAACTCTGCTTAGCCTTGTGTGGATGGGTGTATTTGGCAATATGGCAATAACACAAGTTATAGACAAAGTCGGACCACTTGAACAAAATGGTTTGACTGATATTTCAGTTACTTTATTTCAGGTATATGAACAGCTACCGTTTTCTAGCTTTATTTCAATTATTTCTATTGCTTTAGTTTTAGTCTTTTTTATCACTTCATCTGATTCAGGATCACTGGTGATAGACGGCATAACTGCTGGCGGTAAAATTGATGCACCAGTGCCACAGCGTATATTTTGGGCTACTGTCGAAGGTATGATAGCAGCAGTGTTACTTTGGGTTGGCGGCTCGCAAGCCTTACAAGCACTTCAATCGGGTGTAGTAACTACTGCACTCCCATTTTCAATCATACTTATTTTAATGTGTGTTGCGCTTATACAAGGCTTGCTAAGCGAATACCCTACTTATAAGGTTCAAAGCAAACTGCACTAACAATTCATCCGGTATAAGTGGCTCTTAAGAGTCGCTTATACAACTCATTTAAAACTTATTATAGCCACGTCACATTTTCCTCAATCTAGCTCTAGTTGCTGCTTTTTTATTTTAAAAGAGCAAACCTTACTCTCATCGTGTTGAAAATATCTGATTGACTAAAACATAGATAAAGGAGTAATTAAATTACTAATGTTCTGATTTGTTTATTTTGTTATGGACAAGTGCGTTACTCATACAGATTCACATAATTAAGTACTATTTCGGATTGGTATTAACTGAGCTGAGTGAAATAGAGTAATGACGATAAAAATTGGGCCTTGCAAAGGCTAAGTGACAAAATCTTTAAATAGTAAAGTTAAGGAGATATTAAAAATAGATTAGATAAATGAAATATGGATATATTTTAAATGTTTTTATCATTGGAGTTTATATAGAGA
>NZ_BADX01000131.1:0-1265 GCF_000241365.1 Pseudoalteromonas sp. BSi20480
TGTAGTGGTCAATAAAATTTGGCCACAGCTTTAGAATCTTGGTATCTAACCTCAGATTCATTTGGCGCTAAACCGGCATTATAATGATGTGGCCTAACGTTGTTGTAATACCCGTTGATATAATCACTCACACTATATTTAGCATCTTTAAAGTTTTCGTATCCAACCTTTGGCATCCACTCCGTTTTAAAGCTTCTAAAAAATCGCTCCATTGGCGCATTATCCCAACAATTTCCGCGCCTGCTCATACTTTGTGTAATTTTATAGCGCCATAAACGTTGACGATATTTTAAACTTGTATAATGACTACCTTGGTCTGAATGAAACATCAGTCCACTTGGCTTACCTCTGCTTTCATACGCGAGTTCAAGCGCTTTTAGCGTTAAGTTAGTATCTGGCGACAACGACATTGCCCAACCAACGACTTTACGTGCAAACAAATCAACAACGACCGCTAAATAGGCCCAGCGATTGCCTGTCCAAATATACGTCACATCACCGCACCACACGGTATCTGGCTCAACAACATCAAATTGTCTATCAAGCAGATTTGGAATTTCAAGGTGCTCATTACCACCGCGTTTATATGAATGTTGAGGTACTTGGCAGCTTTCAAGCTTTAATTTAACCATTAGCTTAGCAGCACGATAACGACTCAATTCAAAATCATTGTTCGTTGCTATTGCCGCGATTGTCCGCGCCCCAGCTGAGCCGCCGCTCATTGCATGTATGGCTTTAACTTCAGCTTCTAGCCTTATTTGCTCTGGCGTCGGCGTTGTATCCCGTATAGCCCAATATTTATAGCTGCTACGATGCACATTGAATACGTTACACAGCACGCTAATTGGGTAACGCTCTCGTTGATTTAGTTTCTCAATTAACGAGAATTGTTCAGGGAGTCGGACATCAAGAGAGCGGTAGCCTTTTTTAATATATCCTTTTCTAATTTAATGCGTTGGATTTGCTTTTTAAGTTCGCGGATTTCAATTTGTTCGGGCGTCATTGGTGAAGCAGATGGTGTCTGGCCACTCCGCTCTTGCTTTAATTGAGTAACCCACTTACTGACGGTTGATTTACCCACCCCCATCGCTTTGGCTGCTTCTTCTTGAGTATAACTTTGGTCAACTACAAGCTGAGCTGTTTCTAATTTGATTGCCGCAGAATACGTTGCGCGTTTTAATTTCGTCATTTTTTCACCCAAATTTGTATGCTTATTAGCATAACATTTCTTTCTTAATGGGTGGCCAAAATCACTGTACCACTAC
>NZ_BADX01000130.1:0-146 GCF_000241365.1 Pseudoalteromonas sp. BSi20480
CTTTTAATTACTGACCAATTTAATTAAAAGTTTGATAAAAATTTATTATATGCGGCACTAGCTCAGTTGGTAGAGCGCGACCTTGCCAAGGTCGAGGTCACGAGTTCGAGCCTCGTGTGCCGCTCCAAATTATATGGAAGCGTTAA
>NZ_BADX01000129.1:0-27836 GCF_000241365.1 Pseudoalteromonas sp. BSi20480
CTTGAACTGTTTTTCACACTGACAACATCTTCACACACAATATAAAGATTCTTTTTTACATTTATTTGAGTCATAAAAACTAAATTGGTTTCAAACTTAGTTATTTAAATAACAACTCATCTAGTTATTAAATGTTTTCGTTAAATAGACTTTATGTTGTTTCCTAAATACAAACAAACGATAAAAATAAAACTGATAAGTGAAAAAATTTAAACCATAAAAATTAAATAACAAAAAAGCCAACTCATTGATAATAAGTTGGCTTTTACATTAATTTAATGTGAATTTTTTATGATTTATACAGTAAATAAATTAACTAAGTGTGAACTAAAAATTATTGTTCTTGTGTTTTTCTAAAAGTATCAACTACCCATTTAGCAAACAGATCAAGAGGGTGGTTGGCTACATTTGAGTCGTGTTGAACCAAATAATATTTATCTTTAGTCGTTAATGGCTGTTCAAACAATTTATATAACCATTGCTCGTCTAACCAGCTTTGGCTTATAGGTAGAGGAATAAGTGCAATCCCCATACCTTGCTGTGCGGCACGTGCAACACCAAACATACTATCTATCTGAATAATTTGCGTAGGCGAAAAATCATCTATGCCCACTTTTTCAGCCCACTGGTGCCATGCCCAAGGGCGTGCTTTGTGTAAAATTAGTGGTACTTGGTTTAGTGCTTGTAAATCGTTGTTTTTCCACTGTTCAAGTAATTTTTTATTACATGCAGGAATGTATTCTAAATTAAATAGCTCAGTGACTGCGCCCTCAGTTGGCTTACTTGACGAAAGCACAATAGACAAATCACTATGGCGGGTAAGTTCTTTACGTGTTTTAAGCGTGTCCATTTGCAAATTAATATTAGGATGCTGAGTGGTCCATTCGCTTAATTTTGGCATCAGCAATTCACTGGCAAAAAACTCGGGTAAAGTAATCGTGATATTTGTGTTTTGTTGTAATTGACTAAACTCATTAATGGTACCTTCTAACATAGTAATGATAGGGGAGATCGCATCAAAAAAGTTTTTTCCAGCCGTAGTTAGGCTAATCGAACGTGTTTTACGATGAAACAGCTCTATACCAAGTTGTTCTTCTAGTTGTTTTATTTGGTGGCTTACCGCCGACGGTGTTAAGTACAGCTCATTGGCTGCATGCTTAAAACTTAGGCTTCTTGCTGCAAAGCAAAAAGAACGAAGACCACGAATAGGAGTTTGCATGTTTTCCAGTGTTTAAATGTTTAGATTACCTGTACAGGCAAATATCGATCCAAATGTTATTATTCAATACTATCAATAACTTAATTTTATTGATAGGGCAGCTTCACAATTTTGGTGCATCATAACAACAAATTAGTGCAATAGCTCTAGCTAAATAACACAGTATTTATGCATCTATTATAGATAATAATTTATTAAGCGTGTATTAATTAACCATAAAAATAGTATTGAAAGCAAAAAAAATCCCTCTTGCGAGGGATTTTGGGTAACTCAGCGCCATTGGCACTGGGAATGAGGTCGGTACAGGGTAAAGTTAACTATATAATAATCTTATAAAACCATTTCTGGTACTTCACCGTCAACAAGTAATTTACCTGCTGTTTTGCTAATAATTTCATCTACAGATACACCGGGTGCACGCTCTATTAAATGAAATGCGCCGTCTTTAACTTCTAAAACGGCTAAATCTGTTACTATTTTCTTTACGCAATTTACACCGGTAAGCGGTAAACTACATGCTTCAAGAAGCTTAGATTCACCATGCTTACTGGCATGGGTCATTGTAACAATTATATTTTTTGCGCCAGCAACTAAGTCCATTGCGCCGCCCATGCCTTTAATAAGCTTTTTGGGGATCATCCATGACGCGATGTTACCGTTCTGGTCAACTTCAAAAGCACCAAGAACCGTTAAGTCTACATGACCACCCCGTATCATGGCAAAACTATCTGCACTATTAAATATGGCAGCACCTGTGGCTGCTGTCACGGTTTCTTTACCCGCGTTAATCATATCAGCATCAAGCTCAGCTTTAGTTGGGTATTGCCCCATACCTAATAGGCCATTTTCTGACTGTAGCATAACTTCAATATCATCAGGTACATAGTTTGCGACGAGTGTCGGAATTCCTATGCCCAAATTAACGTAGTAACCATCTTGTAGTTCTTGCGCAACGCGCATTGCAACTTGTTCACGTGATAATGCCATTACTTTGCTCCTGCTTAATCTCGTGTTGTTACACGTTCAATGCGTTTTTCAAAGTTACCTTTAATCACGCGATTTACATAAATGCCAGGGGTGTGGATTTGGCTTGGTTCAAGTTCACCCGGCTCGACGATTTCTTCCACTTCTGCCACAGTAATTTTTCCTGCTGTTGCAGCCATGGGGTTAAAGTTCATTGCTGTGTGTCTAAATACCAGGTTTCCATACCGGTCAGCCTTCCACGCTTTCACAATGGCAAATTCACCAGTGATAGACTCTTCTAAAATGTAAGGGCGACCATCAAATTCTTTTACATCTTTACCCTCTGCAACGGGCGTACCGTAACCTGTAGCGGTATAAAATGCGGGAATACCGGCACCACCAGCGCGCATTTTTTCTGCAAGTGTTCCTTGTGGCGTAAGCTCAACATCTATTTCGCCATTTAATAATTGCTGCTCAAATAGGGCGTTTTCTCCAACATACGAGGCAATTACTTTTTTATTTGTTTATCTTGCAATAAAATACCTAAACCAAAATCATCAACACCGCAGTTGTTAGATACAACGGTTAACTCTTTTGTGTTCATCTTTTTAATTTGCTTTATTAAACCTTCAGGTATTCCACATAAACCAAAACCACCGGCAATAATGGTATCACCGTCTTTCAACCCTTCCATTGCAGCTTCGTAGCTTGAAACCACCTTATCAAAACCGGCCATGAGTCTCTCCTCATTGTGTGCTAAATTTTGTTAACTATTTACCTTCGTTTTACACTTACTTAAGTAATATATAGGCTAAAAAGTAGTTAACACGTATGTGTGTCATTGTTGTTTTTTGTGCAGCGCTACAGAAACTTTACTTACTGGCGTTTTGTTAAGCGCATCAGTAATGGCCCAACCTGCATCAACAAGCCTTTGTAAATCAATTCCATGGTTTATGCCAAGGCCATCAAGTAAGTAAACGACATCTTCAGTGGCAACATTTCCTGACGCGCCTTTAGCATAAGGGCACCCACCAAGGCCGGCAACTGCTGCGTCAACCGTTGATATTCCTAGGCTTAGCGCTGCGTAAATATTTGTGAGCGCTTGCCCGTAGGTATCATGAAAATGCACTGCAAGCCGGTTGCTGTCTATGTGCATTAAAAGTAATTCTATGAGTTGAGTTACTTTTTTTGCAGTACCTACGCCAATCGTGTCTCCAAGGCTTACTTCGTAACAGCCTAAATCTAATAGCTTTTGTGTTACATCAAGCACAGCCTTAGCGTCTATGTCTCCTTCGTAAGGACAGCCAAGTACACAACTTACGTAACCACGAACACGAATATTATGCTCTTTTGCAAAGTTCATAACTTCACTGAAGCGTGTGATACTTTCGTCAACTGAGCAGTTGATGTTTTTTTTACAGAAAGACTCGCTTGCGGCGGTAAAAATTGCAAACTCTTTAATACCAGCGTCATGGGCCGCGTGCGCACCTTTCAAGTTTGGTGTCAGCGCGCTTAAGTTAATATTTGGTAAGTTAAGTGCGTTAATCACATCTGCCGAATCTGCCATTTGTGGCACCCATTTAGGGGATACAAACGCACCTGCTTCTATATCTTTTAAACCGGCTTGTGCAAGGGCATTAATCAGTGAAATTTTATCCTGAGTATTTACCAAACTCTCGTTTTGTAGGCCGTCACGCGCACCCACCTCAACAATACGAACCGAATCAGGAAAGGCACTCATTAGGCACCTTCCTGTTGTGTGGTATCTTCAACAATGGCGAGTAGGGCACCGTGAGATACCAATTCACCTTCACCAAAACAATAGCTTTGTAAAATGCCATCGTGTGGCGCATTGAGGGTGTATTCCATTTTCATAGCTTCAATGATCACAACAGGATCGCCTTTGCTAATCGTACTGCCAACATTAACCAAATGTTTAACCACGGTACCATTGAGTGGTGCTGCTAGTGGCAATGCATCACTTTCATGTGAACTTATGTAATGTTTATTAATGAGTTCAAGCTTAGTTTGTAGTGCTTTATTCATAACCGTAATGGCGTCATTACAGTGTGAGACATGAGCAATATGCTTATTGCCATCAATAAATACAGTACAAACGCCTTTAATGACTGTCCCTTGAAGATTAAATACCGTGTTGTTATGGGTAATGTTGAACCCTTCAGATGTTTTAATCGCACTCAGCTGTATATCTTTAAAGGGCACTTTAATGATGCGTGGAGAATTTAAGTTAAATCCGTTAAGTTGCTGCCATGGGCTACCATTGCTTTGCTGAGCTTGCTCATTATTCAAAGAGCATAAGTACGCAAATGCACCTATGAGCTTACTAGATTGTAAAAGTGCACCATCAACGGCAACTAAAGAGTCGCCTTGCTCTGCAATAAAGTGTGTACTTGGCGCGCCCTGGTTAAAAGTAGGGTGATGAGCTAAGTTACTTAAAAAGCCAATGTTGGTACTAAAACCCGCTAAATGAAATTCCCCAAGTGCTTGGCGTAAACGCCCTAATGCTTGCTCGCGGTTATCATCATGTACTATAAGCTTTGCAATCATTGGGTCGTAATAAGGGCTGATTTCATCGCCTTGTGCAATGCCGGTATCTATTCGTACAAACTCACTATTAAGCGGAGTATTTAACGATTCAATTACGCCTGAACAAGGAATAAAGTCGTTGCTTGGATCTTCTGCGTAAATTCGCGCTTCAAAGCTGTGGCCTTGTAGTTGTATGTCAGATTGCGTTAAAGGCAAGGTATCCCCGGCTGCTATATTGATTTGCCAATTAACTAAATCTACACCGGTTACCAATTCGGTTACTGGGTGTTCTACTTGTAGGCGTGTGTTCATTTCCATAAAGAAAAACTCATCGCCACACAGTAAAAACTCAACAGTACCTGCACCGCGGTAATTTATAGCCAAAGCACAGCGTACTGCGGCTTCACCCATTTCTTTTCGTAATGTGTCACTTAAACCCGGAGCTGGCGCTTCTTCAATTACTTTTTGATGACGACGTTGTAAAGAACAATCTCTATCACCTAAATAAACACAGTTACCGTGATTATCTGCAAACACCTGTACTTCAACATGGCGAGGCTGGTTAACATAGCGCTCTAGCAGTACTAAGTCATTACCAAAGCCTGCTATAGCTTCACGCTGTGCGCCCTCAAGTGCACTCATAAAATCTTTAGCTTGCTCAACAACGCGCATACCTTTACCACCGCCCCCAAAAGCCGCTTTAATCAGTACGGGATAACCAATTTTTTCGGCCTCAGATTGTAAAAAGGCAGGGTCTTGATTATCACCATAATAGCCTGGCACTAACGGTACATTTGCTTCAGCCATTATTTCTTTAGCGCGGGTTTTAGATCCCATGGCTTCTATGCTGCTTGCAAGTGGGCCAATAAACGCAATGTTGTTAGCCTCACAGGCTTTAGCGAACTCGCTGTTTTCAGATAAAAAACCATACCCAGGGTGAATACAATCTGCACCACTATTTTTTGCTACTTGTAAAATTTTATCGGTTACAAGGTACGAGTCTTTACTCGGAGCAGGCCCAATATGGTAAGCTTCATCAGCCATTTTTACATGTTGTGCGTGTTTGTCGACGTCAGAATAAACGGCTACAGTCGTCAACCCCATTTGCTTTGCACTGCGCATAATACGGCACGCAATTTCACCTCGGTTGGCAATGAGTATCTTTTTTAAAGTGTGTGTGTTCATAATTAATCCTACAGTTGCCAAGCGGGTGGGCGTTTATCAAAAAAAAGCACTAAGCCCTTCTTGGCCTTCATCAGATACACGGATCTTTGCAATCCGTTCGGCCGTAAGCTCAATAAGTTGTTCACTAATAGGCTTGTTTGCTACATCATTAATTAAAGCTTTAGCGGCTTTGACTGCAACAGGGCCGTTATCAATCAGTGTTTGTAGCATGTTATCAAGCGCACAGTCTAAATTGCCGGTTACTTGATGAACTAATCCTAGTTGTTTGGCTGTGTGGGCATCAAACACCTCAGCAGTTAAAAAATATCTGCGAGCAGCACGCTCACCTATGGCTTTAATTACATACGGGCTAATTACCGCAGGAATAAGCCCAAGTTTCACTTCACTTAAGCAAAACTGAGCATCATCTTTACACAGTGCAATATCGCAACAGGCAATTAAGCCTAGCGCGCCCCCAAATGCAGCGCCTTGAACAGCACACACGGTTGGGTGAGGGCTGGTGGCTAAAACCTGCATTAGTTTTGCAAGTTGCATAGAGTCGGCAAGATTATCGGCGTAATTGTTATCAGCCATGGATTTCATCCAGGCTAAGTCTGCTCCGGCTGAAAAGTGTTTGCCTTCTGTTTTTAACACGAACGCTTTTATATCAAGCGTATTTGCATGTTCAATGCATTGAATTAATTCGTGAATTACTTCGCTATTAAATGCGTTTCTTTTTTCAGGGCGGCTTAAAACAAGTACAGCCACATTAGATTTTGTTATTTGTAGTGTTACTGACATTTACTGCGCTCCGGTTACATTCTAAATACGCCAAATTGAGAATCTTGCGCTGGTGCATTTTTAGCAGCACTTAAGGCAAGTCCTAATACGTTACGTGTGTCGGCTGGGTCAATAATACCGTCGTCCCACAAACGCGCACTGGCATAGTATGGGTGGCCTTGCTCATCGTATTGCTCAATGATTGGTTTTTTAAATTCGCTAATTTGCTCATCGGTCATGCTTTGGCCTTTTCGCGCCAAGCCGTCTTGCTTAACTTGGGCCATTACCCCTGCGGCTTGCTCGCCGCCCATTACCGAAATACGGGCATTAGGCCACATCCACATCATGGTTGGTTCAAATGCGCGGCCACACATACCGTAGTTACCAGCGCCATAAGAGCCGCCAATAAGTACCGTAAATTTAGGCACATCGGCACACGAAACCGCCATCACCATTTTTGCGCCGTGTTTTGCAATGCCTTCGGCTTCGTATTTTTTACCTACCATAAAGCCGGTAATATTTTGTAAAAAAACCAGTGGAATATTGCGTTGTGCACACAGTTGAATAAAGTGTGCGCCTTTTTGAGCAGACTCGCTGAATAAAATGCCGTTATTAGCCACTATGCCAACAGGGTTACCGTAAATGCTTGCAAAACCCGTTACAAGTGTTTCACCAAAGTAGCGTTTAAATTCATCAAACGATGAATCATCAACTGTTCGGGCAATGACTTCTCGTACGTCAAATGGCTTTTTGAGGTCGGTACCTACAATGCCGTAAAGTTCGCTTATATCGTACCGAGGCGCTTTTATATCTTTTAACAACGGTGCAGTAGGGCGTGTGTAATTAATGCGTTCAATACATTGGCGCGCAATAGACAGTGCATGCTCGTCGTTTTCAGCAAAATGGTCAGCCACCCCTGATGTTTTACAATGAACATCAGCACCACCAAGCTCTTCAGCAGTTACTTCTTCACCTGTTGCCGCTTTTACAAGCGGCGGGCCTGCTAAAAATATGGTGCCTTGTTCTTTTACTATTATGCTTTCATCTGCCATAGCCGGTACATAAGCACCACCAGCAGTACATAGCCCCATGACCACAGCAATTTGAGGAATGCCTTTACCCGACATTCGAGCTTGATTGTAAAAAATACGGCCAAAATGTAATTTATCGGGAAATACATCATCTTGCTCAGGTAGGTTAGCACCGCCAGAATCAACCAAATAAATACAAGGTAAATGGCATCGCTCTGCAATGTCTTGTGCTCGCAAATGTTTTTTAACAGTAAGCGGAAAGTAGGTGCCGCCTTTAACCGTGGCATCGTTTGCAATGATCATGCATTCGATGCCTTTTACACGGCCAATACCAGCTACGACACCTGCGCACGGGATAGCTTGCTCATAGACGCCAAATGCAGCGAATTGAGAAATTTCTAAAAATGGTGAACCTTCGTCAATTAGCGTACTAATACGATCGCGTACAAACAATTTACCGCGCCCTTCGTGACGCTCTTTTAAAGCAGTCCCACCACCTAAACTTATTGTGGCAACTTTATCGCGTAAATCATCCACTAGCGCCGACATGTTCTTATGATTTTGCACAAAAGTAGGATCGTGTGGATTAACGCTCGATTTTAAAATCGTCATAATCTAATCCTTAACGGCTTTCAGTGAAAAGTTCGCGACCAATTAGCATACGGCGAATTTCAGACGTACCGGCGCCAATTTCATATAGTTTAGCGTCACGTAGTAATCGACCCGTTGCGTATTCGTTTATGTAGCCGTTTCCACCCAGTATTTGAATCGCATCCAGTGCCATTTTGGTTGCCAATTCGGCGGCATATAAAATGGCGCCAGCAGCATCTTTACGTGTGGTTTCACCGCGGTCACAGGCTTTAGCTACCGTGTAAACGTATGAACGAGCAGCGTTCATTTGTGTGTACATGTCGGCAACCTTGCCTTGAATAAGCTGAAATTGCCCAATTGGGGTATCAAATTGCTTACGCTCATGAATGTAAGGCACAACAATATCCATACATGCTTGCATAATACCAAGGGGGCCTGCTGCCAATACAACACGCTCGTAATCTAGGCCGCTCATAAGAACTTTTACGCCTTCGTTTAAGTTACCTAAAATGTTTTCTTCAGGCACTTCACAGTTTTCAAATACTAACTCACAGGTGTTTGAACCACGCATACCAAGTTTGTCGAGCTTTTGTGCGGTTGAAAAACCAGGGAACGTTTTCTCTACTATAAATGCAGTGATCCCTTTAGCACCGGCGTTTAAATCTGTTTTAGCGTAAATAACCAGTGTGTCTGCATCCGGGCCATTGGTGATCCACATTTTATTGCCGTTCAAAATGTACTTATCGCCTTTTTTCTCAGCTTTAAGTTTCATCGATACCACGTCAGAGCCCGCATTAGGCTCACTCATAGCAAGCGCACCAATGTGTTCACCGCTGATAAGTTTTGGTAGGTATTTTTCTTTTTGTGCTTGTGAACCATTACGGTTGATTTGATTAACACACAGGTTTGAATGCGCACCGTAGCTCAAGCCTATAGACGCACTTGCGCGGCTAATTTCTTCCATTGCTATAACATGCTCTAAATAGCCTAAGCCAGCACCACCAAACTCTTCAGGAACGGTCATGCCTAACACGCCCATTTCGCCCATTTGCGGCCAAAGTTGATTTGGAAATGTATTGTCAATGTCGGTTTGTTCAGCTAGTGGCGCAATTTCTTGGCTTGAAAAACTATTTACATGGTCGCGGATCATATCGGCGGTTTCGCCAAGACCAAAGTTCATCTCTTTATAAAGTGAAATAGTGCTCATGATTCATTCCTGTGTGAGTGTGTGTTATCAGTGTGTTTTTATTTTAAAAATAAACTACTCGTCTATTTTATTCAGTGTGTCTCTACAGCGTCGTTCCGCAGTAACCAGTTCCATTAGGACAACTTTAATATCGTCCATTTGCTGCGAAAGGTCGGCTTTTTTCTCTGAAATCAGATCTAGCATAGTGACTAGTTGTTTAGCGCTTGATTTATCAGCGTCGTACAGTTCAAACAAACGGCCCGTTTCGGCAAGCGTAAAACCTAGGCGTTTACCCCTTAAAATGAGCTTTAAGCGCACTTTGTCGCGCTTTGAGTAAATACGTGTTTGCCCATTACGCTCAGGTGATAAAAGCCCTTGGTCTTCATAAAAGCGTATAGAGCGAGTTGTAATGTCAAACTCTTTAGCTAAATCGCTAATGCTAAAAGTTTGTTCATTACTGGTCGGTATAGTGGCGGAACTTGCAAAGTTTGTTTGATTATCTGGTTTCATAATTGTAATTACCTCATTCGAATAACTCCAATATAAGTGAAGTTTACGTAAAGGTAAAGCACTGGCTGGTGTGAAATAAATATAAGCGAGGTGGTTTGCGATGTATGTAATTTAAATCATTTAATTACAATGGTTTAGTTTTTACTTGGATTGTCAGAGCCAAAGGTGGCAAAGAAACCTTACAGATAAGAAAGTATAATTTTAACTGTTTTTAGTTGACGTTAGCGTAAACGTTAGTATTGTGTATGGTTATTAAATAATAATTTAAAACACAATTAATAGAGTAAATATTCTAACAACTATTTACCCTTAAATACAATGGAGTTAGCTATGTCTTTAGAATCAGTGGTAATTGTAGCAGCAAAACGTACGCCTATGGGTGGCTTTATGGGCGGGCTAAGCGATGCTCAGTCTACTGAATTAGGTGCAACGGCTATTAAAAGTGCATTAGCGCAAACTGGTTTAAACACCGATGCAATTGACGAAGTAATTATGGGCTGTGTACTCCCTGCTGGTTTAGGTCAAGCGCCAGCTCGTCAAGCTATGTTAAAAGCAGGGCTAGCATTAAGCACGGGGGCTACCACCATTAATAAAGTATGTGGTTCAGGTTTAAAAGCCGCCATGCTTGCTAACGATTTAATTAAAGCAGGCTCTATAGAAACAGCTATTGCTGGTGGCATGGAAAGTATGACCAATGCCCCTTACTTTATTCCAAAAGCGCGTGGCGGAATGCGAATGGGCCACGGTGAAATCAAAGATCACATGATGAGTGATGGCCTTGAAGATGCATACGACAATAAAGCCATGGGTTGTTTTGCACAAGATACCGCCGACGAATATGGCATTGGCCGTGAGCAAATGGATAATTTTGCACTCAGCTCATTAAGCAAAGCGAATGCCGCAATTGCAAACGGCAGCTTTGAAAACGAAATAGCACCGCACACAATTCAAACACGAAAAGGCGATGTAACGGTATCGGTTGATGAGCAACCAGGTAATGCACGCCCAGAAAAAATTCCAAGTTTACGTGCAGCCTTTAAAAAAGACGGCACTATAACAGCTGCTAACTCATCATCTATTTCGGATGGTGGCGCAGCCCTCGTTTTAATGACTGAGTCAAAAGCAAAAGCACACGGTTTAACACCCCTTTGTAAAATTGTAGCGCACAGCACACATTCTCAAAAACCGAGCGAATTTACGGTAGCACCAGTAGGTGCAATGAACAATGTGCTCGAAAAAGCCGGTTGGACAACAACGGATGTAGACCTTTGGGAAATTAACGAAGCTTTTGCCATGGTAACAATGCTTGCAATAAACGAGCTTAAGCTTGATGAAAGCAAAGTAAATGTTAACGGAGGGGCATGTGCACTTGGCCACCCAATTGGTGCCAGTGGCGCACGTATTTTGGTTACGCTTATTCACGCTCTTAAAAACCGAGGCCTTAAAAAAGGCGTTGCTTCTTTATGTATTGGTGGCGGTGAAGCCGTTGCAATGGCAGTAGAAGCTTACTAAGTACCAATCACATTAAAAATACGCAGCAACATAACAATAATAAAGCTGCGTTATTTTTAAAACTAACACACTAATACAATAGGATTTAACCATGCACCAAGTTCCACTATTAATAGATGGCGAATTTATTCAATCGGCTTCAAAAGAATTAATCGATGTTATAAACCCAGCAAACCAAGAAGTATTAGCTCAGGTTCCTTGTAGCACCGATGCAGAAATGGATGCGGCAATTGCTTCAGCCTCTGAAACATTTAAAACATGGAAAGATGTGCCAATTACTGAGCGTGCCCGCATTATGATGAAATACGCCGCGCTTTTAAAAGAACACCATGATGAACTAGCCACTATTATTTGCCACGAACTAGGTAAAACCTTTGAAGATGCTAAAGGTGATGTATGGCGAGGTATTGAAGTTGTCGAACAAGCAGCTAATGCACCTTCGCTGATGATGGGCGAAACAATGGAGAACGTAGCGCGCAAAATCGATACCTACTCTTACATGCAGCCATTGGGTGTGTGTGCAGGTGTTACGCCGTTTAACTTTCCGGCAATGATCCCACTTTGGATGTTTCCGCTGGCAATAGTATGTGGTAACACATTTATATTAAAACCTTCAGAGCAAGATCCACTAACGCCAATGCGTTTAGCTGAGTTATTTATTGAAGCGGGTGCACCTAAAGGCGTTCTGCAAATTGTACATGGTACAAAACCGCAGGTAGACCGGTTATTAGAAGATAAAGCCGTTCGTGCTATTTCGTTTGTAGGCTCGTGTGGTGTAGGTGCCTATATTTATTCAAAAGGCACACAAAACCTTAAGCGTGTTCAAGCCTGTGTAGGTGCAAAAAACCATATGGTAATTATGCCAGATGCGAGTAAATCACATGTTGTAAATAACCTTGTTGGTGCATCTGTTGGAGCCGCAGGGCAGCGTTGTATGGGTATTTCGGTAGCTGTATTTGTTGGTCAAGCAAGTGAATGGGTAGATGAAATAAAAGCAGGCTTTGAAAAAGTACGCCCAGGTTTATGGGATGACAAAGACGCAGCCTACGGCCCACAAACGTCAAAAGCAGCAAAAGAGCGAATTTTATCGCTTATTGCAAGCGGTAAAAAACAAGGCGCGACCTGTTTAATAGATGGCTCTGACTTTACTGTAGAAGGTTACGAGCAAGGTAACTGGGTTGGCCCAACTTTATTTACCGACGTTACAAAAGAAATGGACTTATATAAAGAAGAGATTTTTGGTCCTGTTTTGGCTTGTATGTTTGTAGACACATTAGAAGAAGCTATCGCCTTAATTAACGAAAGCCCTTACGGTAATGGCACCTCGCTATTTACTTCAAGCGGTGCAGTTGCACGTAAATTCCAACACGAAATAGAAGTAGGCCAAGTAGGTATTAATGTTCCTATTCCTGTGCCACTGCCGTTCTTCTCATTTACCGGATGGAAAGGCTCTTTTTATGGCGATACTCATACGTATGGTAAGCAAGGTATTCGTTTTTACACAGAAACTAAAACCATTACCTCACGTTGGTTTGAAGACGATATAGCGTCAGGTCCAAATATGAGCATTAACTTAAAATAATTAATAAACACACACAAAAAATAATAACAAAGACGGGCGCGAAGGTTTTTCACACACATAAATATGCCTTCGCCGCTCTTCACTCACAATCCCAATACGGGAAAACCGACAACACACAACTAAAGAGGTCTATCATGGACTTTAACTTATCAGAAGACCAACAAGCATTTGCACAAACTGCTCGCCAATTTGCCGAGTCAGAGCTTGCACCTCATGCGGCTAAATGGGATCGCGAACATATTTTTCCTAAAGATACGATAAAAGCAGCCGGTGAGTTAGGCTTTTGTGGTTTATACACACCAGAGGACGCGGGCGGCCTTGGTTTATCACGTTTAGACTCAAGCATTATTTTTGAACAACTTGCACTAGGGTGTACGGCAACCACTGCCATGCTAACTATTCATAATATGGCTACCTGGATGGTTGCAAGTTTTGGAACAGACGCAATAAAAGATCAATATGTAGACCAATTAGTTATGGGTGAGTTATTAGCATCATACTGCTTAACCGAGCCTGGTTCTGGTTCAGATGCAGCTTCACTTAAAACAAAAGCAGTACGCGATGGCGACGAATACGTTATTAACGGTTCTAAAATGTTTATATCGGGTGCAGGAGAAACCGAAGTGCTAGTGGTCATGGCGCGTACTGGTGGCGAAGGCGCTGCGGGTATTTCTGCGTTTGTTGTACCGGCCGATGCAAAAGGCGTTGAATACGGTAAAGCAGAAGAAAAATGGGGTGGAATGCACAGCCTACACGACTAATTAGCTTTGAAGATGTGCGTATTCCTGCACATAACTTACTTGGTGCAGAAGGCGAAGGTTTTAAGTTTGCAATGCAAGGCCTAGATGGCGGGCGCATTAATATTGCCACCTGTTCAATTGGTACCGCACAAGCGGCCTTAAATACAGCACGTGAATACCTCAAAGAGCGCTCACAATTTGGTAAACCGCTGGCTGCTTTTCAAGCGTTACAATTTAAAATTGCTGATATGAACACAGAGCTTGTAGCGGCGCGCCAAATGGTAAGGCTTGCGGCATTTAAACTTGATACTGGCGACAGCGAAAAAACCACTTATTGTGCTATGGCCAAACGCTTTGCAACCGATGTTGGTTTTACAGTGTGTAATGAAGCACTTCAAATACATGGTGGTTATGGTTACATAAAAGAATACCCACTAGAGCGCCATGTACGTGACGTGCGCGTTCATCAAATTCTTGAAGGCACAAACGAAATAATGCGTGTGATTATTGCGCGTCGAATTTTAGCTGAATCAGCAAGCGAAATATTATAAGGAGCACGGTATGTCTGAATCAAAACCAAGCATTGAGTTAACAACCGAAGGCCATGTTGCTATTTTAACAATGTCTAACCCGCCAGCGAATACCTGGACAAAAGACACCTTAATTGATTTAAAAAATAAAGTTAACGCGCTTAATAACAATAAAAACATTTATGCCTTAGTGCTAACGGGTGAAGGCGATAAGTTTTTTAGCGCAGGCGCCGACCTTAATGTATTTGCAAGTGGTGACAAAGGTATTGCTGCAGACATGTCGCGTGTATTTGGCGAAGCGTTTGAAGCATTAACTAATTTTAGAGGCGTGTCGGTTGCTGCCATTAATGGCTATGCGATGGGTGGCGGTTTAGAGGTTGCATTAGCGTGTGATATACGCATTGCTGAACAACAAGCGCAAATGGCACTCCCTGAGGCAAAAGTCGGTTTATTACCGTGTGCAGGTGGCACGCAAAATTTAGCATGGTTAGTGGGCGAAGGCTGGGCTAAACGCATGATTTTGTGCGGCGAGCGCTTAAAAGCTGATAAAGCACTACACATTGGATTAGTTGAAGAGGTTGTTGGCCAAGGTGAGAGTTTTGCTGCTGCGCTTAATCTTGCAAACCAAGTAAGCGAGCAAAGCCCTAGCTCGGTTGCGGCATGTAAAACATTGATTCAAAAAGGGCGCCACCAACCCATGGCGAGTGTTTTACCATTAGAGCGCGAACTATTTGTTGGTTTATTTGATACTGATGATCAAAAAGAAGGGGTAAATGCCTTTTTAGAAAAGCGCAAAGCAAAATGGGTAAATAGCTAATGAGTGATTTAACCTTATTAAATAAAGCGGATGATTCAGTACTTTTTGAGACGGCAACCGCAGCCAACGGCCGTTTAATTGGGCTTATTACACTAAACGCACCTAAATCGTTAAATGCGCTTAATTTTAACATGATCAAATTGCTTACTCCTCAACTAAAGGCATGGGCAAACGACGATGCCATCGCAATGGTTATTTTAAAAGGGGCAGGAGAAAAAGCGTTTTGTGCTGGTGGCGATGTAGTAAGCCTTCATCATGCAATGGCACAAGGTGAACCAACAAGCTTAGTTGAAGAGTTTTTTACCCAAGAATATAAGCTCGATTACCTTATACATACCTACGTTAAACCTATTCTTGTTTGGGGAAACGGGATTGTAATGGGAGGCGGTTTAGGGCTAATGGCTGGCGCAAGCCACCGTGTTGTTACCGAAACCTCACGTATTGCAATGCCAGAACAAACAATAGGTTTATACCCCGATGTAGGCGGCAGCTATTTTTTGCATAAAATGCCCAAAAGTGTTGGCTTGTTTTTAGGGTTAACGTCAGCGTCTATTAATTGCGACGATGCGTGTTATGTATCACTTGCCGATCACTTTATTGACAGCGGTAAATACAACGACATGCTAAACACTATTTTAGCTACAAGCTGGAGTACGAGTGCAAGCGAAAACCACACGGTGCTAACTAATTTACTAAATGAGTTAAGCGCGCAGTCTGACGATATGCCAATAGGAAACGTTACCGCTAATTTAAAAACAATTCAAACACTAGGTAGTTTCGGCTCATTGCAACAGCAAGTAGATTACATATTAAATTTAAACACTGATGACAAGTGGTTGCAACGTGCGCAAAAATCGTTAAAACATGGGTGCCCACTCAGCTGTGCATTGGTCAGTGATCAGCTTAAAGCAAGTGAAGGTAAAACCCTTTTAGACTGCTTAAAAATGGAACTAGGCATGTCGGTAAGAGCCGGTGAAGTAGGTGAGTTCCAAGAAGGCGTTAGAGCACTGTTAATCGATAAAGACGGCGCTCCCAATTGGCAATACCCAACACTCCATGATGTGCCAAGTAGCGTAGTTAATAGCTTTTTTGATAATCGTTACGGCACTAGTCACCCACTTGATGACCTAGACACGGCAACACAAAAATAAAGGAAAGACGATGACTAAACTTAATATTGGTTTTATCGGATTAGGAAACATGGGCGGCCCTATGGCGGCAAATTTAGTAAAGGCGGGGCACACTGTCACTGTTTTTGATTTAAACCAGTCGGTCGTAAGTGAACTTGCTAGCCAGGGGGCTAAAGCGGGCGTTGATGCAGCGCAATGTGCCACCAATGCCGACGTTCTGATCAGCATGTTACCTGCAGGCAAGCATGTTAAATCGCTATACTTAGGTAATAACGATAACAATGGATTAATTGAGGTTTTAAGCAAAAATACCTTAGTGATTGACTGCTCTACAATTGATGCCGAATCGGTACGCGTAGTAGGAAATGCACTTGACGAGCAAGGTATACGGTTTGTTGATGCACCGGTTTCAGGTGGTGTAGCAGGGGCAACGGCAGGAACGCTTACGTTTATCGTAGGTGGTGAACAAACCGCATTCGAAAAAGCAAATACCGTATTAGTAGATATGGGTAAAAACATATTTCATGCTGGCGATATTGGTGCAGGTCAAGTTGCAAAAATATGCAACAACATGCTGCTTAGCATATTAATGGCAGGCACAAGTGAAGCCATTCAAATGGGTATTAATAACGGGTTAGATCCAAAAGTGCTGAGCGATATTATGACTGCAAGCTCAGGTCGAAATTGGACATTAGAGTTATATAATCCGTGTCCAGATGTAATGGAGACAGCACCGGCTAGTAATAATTATAAGCCAGGTTTTATGGTTGACTTAATGGCAAAAGATTTAGGTCTTGCCATGGAAGCGGCTCAGCAAAGTAATTCATCAACGCCAATGGGTTCAATGGCAAAAAACTTGTACACTATGCTTCAGCATCAAGGTGCAGGCAGCGATGACTTTAGCGCCATATTTAAATTGTTTTCGAAGTAGGAGTAAACCGTGGAAATTAAAAATAATACGGTAGTAATCACAGGTGGGGCGCAAGGTTTAGGTTTCGCTATGGCGCAAAAGTTTGCAGCTATGGGCGCAAATATTGCACTTATTGACATGGCACAAGATTTATTAAACAACGCATGCGAGCAACTAAACCAACTTGAAGGCGTAAAAGGTATAATTAAAGGCTACGCTGCTAATGTGACGGTGGAAAATGAAGTAGAAAACGTATTTAGTACTATTAATAATGATTTTGGCCACATTAGTGTGCTTATTAACAACGCTGGTATTTTGCGTGACGGCATGTTCATAAAAGCTAAAGACGGAAAAGTGGTTAAAAAAATGTCGCTAGAGCAATTTCAATCAGTGATTGATGTTAATCTTACCGGCGTATTTTTAGCAGGGCGCGAAGCGGCAAGCCACATGATTGAATCAGGCAAAGGCGGCGTAATAGTAAATATGTCGAGCGTAGCGCGGGCAGGTAACATAGGCCAAACAAATTACGCGGCATCAAAAGCCGGTGTAGTGGCACTTACCACCACATGGGCTAAAGAACTTGGCCGTTTTGGTATACGCGTAGGCGCTATTGCACCAGGTGTAATAAGCACCGCCATGACCGACGCCATGAAGCCAGAAGCCAAACAACGTATGCTTGCGGTAACACCCGTAGGTCGCTTGGGTGAAAGCGACGAAATTGCCCATACCGCACAGTACATAATCGAAAACGACTTTTTTACTGGCCGTGTAGTAGAGATAGACGGCGGCATACGTTTATAACTTTGTTAGATCTAGTTTAATTATTGAAAGCACAGCTCTTTGGGCTGTGCTTTTTTGTTTTAAATCGCACCATTATAATTTAATCATGGTTAGAAACAGGGGTTTCATAAACGATATTCAAATAAAAAAGGATACTGTATATATAGACAGTTTACGGTGTTTTGTCTAATAACATTATTAAAAGTCGTTTTGGTGTATTTTAACAACGAGTGTTTTATAACTTGCGTAATAACTTGTTTACATTGAAGTTGTTTAGTGGAATTATTGAACAATGTTATATACGCCGCTTTGGGATTTTATAACCCCCCAAAGTGGTGTTCAATAAGCTGTTAAGCCCAATCACGAGAATCAAACAACGTTCAAAGAATTAGAATGATCAAATTAGAAAAAGTCGCAATTACTGGTTATAAAGGAATTTCCAATAGAACTGAGATACCAGCCAAAGATTTCAATGTAATTGTTGGTAAAAATGACTCAGGAAAATCTACAATTCTTAAAGCGTTAGAACTTTTTTTAAACAACAAGCAGTATCTCGCTGAAAACTTGAATAATAGAACCCACCAGTTTTCAGAAATTGAGTTATTTTTCTCAACTCATCGTACCGAAATAATTATAGATGAAAATGTAACAACTACATTTGAAGACGAAGGCTTGGTGGATGAAAATGGCTTATTACATATAGCTAAGAAGTGGGATGGGACTAAGACAGGGAAGATATCTCCAGAGTATTTAATTACAAGAAAGTCTTTTGGAGAATTAGATTTCTTTTCTTTAACAGAGGCAAAGCTAATTCGCCTCTGCAGAGATAATAATCTTGAAGCTGAACCAGGGCTCATGACAAACCCTGATACGGGGGCTGAACATAATAATGCTGAGAAGCGGCAGCGGCTAAAAGAGATATATGAAGAACGGAATATTGAATTTGAATATATTCAGGAAAAATTGCCCACGTCTGGACAAAGTCGTCTCAAGAAGACTGAGCAAGAGATTAAAAAATGTCTTCCTCAGTATGAATATTTTTTAGCCGACTCTCCGCTATCAGAAAGTGACAGCGCCATTCAAAAATACTTTAAAGAAATGGCATTTAGCGTCATAAAAGATCAAGTTGATACGGATGCCCTTGAAGAAACTGTAAAGGAACAATTACAAACAGTTCTAACTGCAATCACTGAAAAAATTAACTCAGTTGTACCTGATGATGAACAAGTAAGAGCAAGGGTTGACTTTGATTGGAGTAAGTTGATTTCTACAAGTTTTGAGAGTGATGGAGAACAAGGTTCAGTACCTCTATCTGCGAGAGGAGATGGTTTTCGAAGAATAACTATGATGTCATATTTTGAATACCTTGCTGAAGAAAGAAGTAGAGAACATCAAAATATTATTTTTGCTTTTGAAGAACCTGAAACATTTTTACATCCTTCAGCACAAGAGAAGTTGTTCGAGAAATTGATGGATATATCAGGAGCTGGGTATCAAGTATTTTTAACTACACATTCACCTGTTTTAGTTTCACAAACGAGGCGGTCAGACCTGCATCATGTCTTCAAGAATAATGGGAATTACGGTTATAACCCTGAAGTAAGGAATCATGCGGAGATTGCAAATGATCTCGGAGTTACCATCGATAATCAGTTTATCTCAATGTTTGATAATGCTCGTTGTTTATTGTTACTAGAAGGCGTTGATGACTGCGCGGCCTTTGAACACATAGCTAATACTTATCTAGCCAATAATGAAATGATCGTACACTGGAAGATATGGGGGTCGTTGCAATTCCTATTGGCGGATGCGATAGTATTAAGCATTGGGTATCTTTAGATCTTCTTCAGACTTTAAATAAACCCTTCTTTATTTATCTAGACTCAGATAAAGAGCGAGACGAGGATGAATCACCTAATGCACAAAAGTTGATCACTCATGGTTTTTTAGAAGAACAAAACTTTCTTGTATCAAGAAAGAGAGAGCTAGAAAACTATATTGCTCCTAGTGCATTAGAAAGATTGGTTCCGGGCTGTGGAGTTAATTTCACAGATTGGTGTGATGTGAAATACATTTCGAAAACTCATAATAGACAAGTAAGTCTAGGTGGTAAAAAGATAGCAAGTAAACACTTTGGTTCTTTGACATTTGAAGAGTTGAAATCAACATACAATCCAACTGAAAACGACGACGAATTCTTAAAAGTATATGGAAAGTTGTCAGAACTGGTGGGAGAGGCTTAACAAGAAGCTACAATCTGACTTCGCAAACTGTCACATTTTGTGCATAAGGAACCAAAGGGGTCAAATCTTGACTTCAGGCATTAAAGAGCGAACTGTACAAGCACTGGTTAGTATACAAAGACTGAAGACCTAGAAATTCATTCAATTTTAGCGGTTTATTACTTTTAAACACACGTTGATTTTTTAAAACAGTAACTTTAGGTTGCTGTTTTTTTATGCCTAGTATTTAAGTTTATTTTAAGTTTGCTCAGTTATTGTAACTAATACTTAAATTCCAGAATCATTAAACCATTAATTTGACTTAGTAACTCATTAGTTTGTAATTCATTCTATGTTTCAGATCATCAAAGAGAAAATGATTAAAGGTTAGGCTATAAACATGTACTTATACGCATAAGTGAGCTTTTAACTTTAATGCGTTTATTAGGAGGTATTATGAATTTTAAAAATACAGATACTCATTACAATACACTCTCTGTTGCTTTGCATTGGTTGGTGTTTATTTTAATTGTTACTGTATACGGGAGTATTGAACTTCGCGAATTATTTGATAAAGGCACTGAAGCCCGTGATGCCTTTAAAATGTGGCACTTTATGTTGGGTTTATCTGTGCTAGCTTTAGTTAGTGTGAGGGTAGTTGCGCGTTTAGTGGGTGGTGCAGCACCTGCCATACAACCAGAGCCTGCAAAATGGCAAAATAAACTAGCTACATTTGTTCATATTGCGCTGTATGTGTTTATGTTTGCTATGCCTATAGCTGGTTGGTTAATTTTGAGTTTAGCAGGTAAACCCATCCCGTTTTTTGGTTTAGAGTTGCCTGCTTTGGCCGCTCAAAACTTTGAACTTGCTAAAAGTATTAAAGAGATACATGAAACCGCAGGGGAAGTGGGGTATTACGTAATAGGTTTACATGCGGCTGCGGCTTTATTTCACCATTATGTTTTGGCTGATAATACGGTATCGCGAATGCGTTTGCCGAAATACTATAAATAATAAAATCAACGGAGCCAAGCTTTAATTTTGGCTTTAATGTTTGGTGACTAATATTTAGTTGGTGCATCCCTAAACGTTGCGTTTTAAAATTAAACTATTTGAGTGCGTTAGCAGCAAAGAACCAAATGTTGCTCTTTTAACTTTAATTAGTATTTTTATAATTATTGGGTTACTGTTTGCTAAATTCAATTTTTGAAGGCAAGGGTATGGAATTTATATATCATATTTTAAATTGGGGTTCCCCTTTAGGTTTGGGGTTATTCTTTTTTCTTTCATGTGCTGGTACTGGCATACTATTTTGGGGTTTATCTCAATTTAAAAAAAGCTCTACCACTAATCAATAACGTGGTTTTTTTAGTTGGGCCTTTGTTTAAACAACATTTACCGTTTAATTTCTCAAAGGCTTTAGTTAAAACGCTTTATATTAATCCTGAATATTTGTTATTGGTACCGTCCTTATAAACTGTGTTGGTTTTGTGAGTATACAATAGATTTTTATTTGCATAATTTGTAATTGAGCCACATAAACAATTTACCAAAAACTGTCCTGCGCTCTTATTTAGTTTCTCAATATTAAAAATATTATTGGGCTATCTATGTTCTGTTCATTTTTGTTTAGTTAGTCTGTTATAACTAACTTCATAATAATAAAGTGCATTTGGTACTTACAAAGCGAACAAATGAACAAAATAAAATCGTTGATTACTCAATTTATTAATGCAATGCAAAAACGACCGGGCTTACTGGCTGTTTTAGTCGTTTTGCTCTGGTATTGCAAGCTACGTGCTTGTTGATAGAAAGGAGTCGTTTGCGCAAGTTGTTGCTTTAGTTTTACTTATAAGCTGGTTGTGGTTAATTGTAGATAATTGGCTTCGTGATAAAGTTGAAGAACGATTTGGTGTGAGTGTTTCACCTAATGTAACACGCTTTGCTCTACAAATGATTCAGCAAGAGAGTTTGTTTTTTGCGCTGCCATTTTTTTTAGTTGTTACCCAGTGGGACCATCCTCAAGCAGTATTTACATCACTTATTATTTTGTGTGCGGTTGCATCGGTTATTGATCCCTTCTATTACAAAAAATTAGCTAAAAATAGAACGCTATTTACGGTGTTTCATAACTTTGCTTTGTTTGTAGTTTTACTTGTTACATTGCCTATTTTGTTTAGCTTAACAACCAGTCAAAGTTTAGCTGCTGCGCTAGTTATAGCCGTAGTATTAACATTACCTAGTCTTACTAATTTAATGCCTAATGCGCCGTGGTGGCGTTTACCTATTTTAGCAATAATTTTATTCATTTTGAGTGTAGGAATATGGCAATTAAGAAGCTTTGTTCCACCTGCCGCGCTGCACCTAACAAGCATTACATTAGCGCATGAGGTAAATGAGCAAAGTAAAAAACCGATAGGAAATATTAACTCGTTAAATGAACGCTCGTTACACGCAAAAGGGCTTTATACATGGACAGCAGTAAAAGCACCGCGAGGGTTAAACGAAAAGATATTTCATGTATGGACACACAATAAAAAGCAGGTAGATAAAATAGCGCTTAATATCAGCGGTGGGCGTAAAAGTGGTTATAGAGCATGGACACACAAAGTAAATTTTCCACAAAACGCGGCAGGAAAGTGGCAAGTTAAGGTTATGACTGAATCAGGCCAGTTAATTGGTTTAACTAAATTTACGGTGACTCATTAAAACAAGTTGCACAAAAATTTGATAAGGCATAAATAAATTAATAGGGACTGTACGTATTAAAAAATTATTGTTAACTATCAAAGGGCTTGATAGGCTGTATTAGTAAACTTATTACATTTATTAAGCAAGGAAGAAAGATGAACAGTGATGTTTTAATACCTCATTTACCCGAACCAACAATGTCTGCTTTGGCTACAAAAATATATGTGACTGAGGGGCAACACGTAAAAAAAGATGACACATTACTTGATGTGGAAACTGATAAAGTTGTTCTTGAAATTGTTGCCATGGCTAACGGAGTTGTCACCAAGATAAATATAAATGAAGGTGAACAGGTTAGCTCAAACCAAGTGGTGATGCAGTTTGAATATGACGAAGTAACTGAGGAGTTAATACAAGCCCCTTTGAGTGATAAACCTGCATTTCAAAATAACACCAGCGACGCAGACCAAATTAACACCTATGATATTCAGAGCTCAGTCACTGAAACACCCATTCATAATGAAATAATAAATCTAGATGCAACGATTGATGATCCCAAACAGGCTTGCTTGGATAAACATAATGATACGCCACACACAGAGTCTAAAATAGACACCAATGCACAGCTACCTCAAGAAGTCAGCCATAGTGGTGAGAGTAAAGGGGGGTTTTATACGGTTGCTGTACTAGTGGTAGGCATTATTATTGGTGTAACAGCGAGTCGCTTTGTATTTAATTAGTGGAGTAAACGCCAAAAGCGTGGGCTTTTGGCGTAAAATAAAATTAGTTAGCTAATAGCCATTCGCTTAACAAGCGTACACCATAGCCTGTGCCGCCAGGTGATAGTTCACCTTTTCCTTTTTTAACTAACGCATTACCTGCAATATCAATATGAACCCAACGGGTTTCACCCGCAAAATGCTCTAAAAACGTTGCTGCAGTGGTTGCGCCAGGTCCGCCAGACCCTACGTTTGTTATGTCGGCAATGTCTGATTTAAGCATATCTTTATAACCTAATGGTAAACGCCATAGGTTTTCGTTTACCTGCTCGCCAGCAAGTGTTAGCTGATTTACGAGTGTGTCGTCTTTTGAGAAAACAGCCGCATACTCGTTACCAACGGCACGAATTTTTGAACCAGTAAGTGTAGCTACATCAATCATTATGCTTGGGTTGAAGTGCTTACGTGCATACCACATTGCATCACTTAAAACTAAACGGCCTTCGGCATCGGTGTTGAGTATTTCAACACTTAAGCCTTCAGCTGTTCGAACAACATCGCCAGGTGCTACTGCAAATTGCGAAACCATATTTGCCGCCATACCCATTACAGCTACAACGTTTTTGTCGGCTTTGGCCATAGCCATTGCTTTAACCGTACCGAGTACAGCTGCAGCGCCTGCCATGTCTGATTTCATACGTGCGATAGATGCACCTGTTTTAATACTATAACCGCCCGAGTCGAATGTTATACCTTTACCTACTAATGCAATGGGGTCGTCGTTAGAGCCTTTATAATGTGCAACGACTAAGCGAGCACCCTGATCGCTACCGCGGCCAACGGCTTCTAATGCGCCCATACCAAGCTCTTTAAGTTGTTCAGGCTTTAAAACTGTAATGGTCACGCCTAACGATTCAAGCTCTTTTGCAGCATTTGCAAAATCAACAGGCGTCATTTCAGTGGCTACTTCAGAGGTAAGATCGCGTGCTAAAAATACACCGGCCTGAATACTTTCTAGCTGTTTATACGTTGTTTTCGTCTTTTTTGTGCTATCGACATCAAACGAGTAAGTCACTGTTTGCGTGCTAGGTGTTTGTTTGTATTTTTCAAAACGATGGTCACGCAGGTTCGCGCCATGCGCAAAGTTTGCAGCAAGTAAATGGTTTGCATCAACACCCGTTACATCGTCAAATAATACATTGGCGGTATCTGCTTTATATTTAACTAATTGAGCGTGCACGTTTCCGCCTAATTTAGCAATGCGTGCTTTATTTAACTCGTTTTGTTTACCAGTTCCGACAACTAATATACGTTTGTAGTTACTATTAAGCGGGGCAATCAGCTGTGTTGTTTTGGCGTATTTACCTTCAAAGTTTTCAACATCAATTATACGTTGCAGCTGTCCATTAAATTGTTTGTCGAGGTTTTTAAATTGATTGTTTTTTCCATCTTGGCTATAAAACACAATTAATGTATGTGCATCGTTGTCTACTTTAGAAGAAAACGAAAACTGTGCTGCGTGTGTATTTAAACTAGCGCTTATTGCTAGCGTTAAGAGAGAGGCTTTAATTATGTGTTTCATCGTTCACCTAAGATTAATTTAAAACTGTTTTTTACCTATTTTTGAGTGCTTAGTTAAGTGCGATAAGCTGAAACGGCAATTAAGAGCGACGTATAACGGCATAAAAAATACGTTATAAATTTGTTTGCATGTCGGTGATACTAGGCTTAATGTAAAACAAAATGTTTACATGGAGTTATATTATGAAGTTTTTATTGTTTTTAGGCACTGTGCGTGAGAGCTCCCCCCCTAAACCAGTACGTCTTGGAAGTAGAGTTAGTAAAGCATGTTTATTGTGTTTGCAGTCACACTTTAGTGAACATGAATTTGAAATAATTGATGCGTTAGATTACCCAAACGATGCTGTATTTAAACCTCACTTTGCATATACACAGCACAATGCCCCCACTAAACTTAACAACTTGGCTGATAAAATTAAATCTGCTGATGGCTACATAATGATCAGCCCTGAATATAATCACTCTATGAGCCCTGCATTAGCTGATCTTCTCAATCATTTTGGTAGTTCACTGTTTTCGTATAAACCCAGTGCGATTGTTTCTTATTCTGCTGGGCAGTGGGGTGGGGTTCGTGCTGCAATTAGTATGCGCACTTTTTTATCAGAACTTGGGTGTTTACCAGTATCGTCGATGATTCATGTTCCAAAGGCACAGGATGTGTTTAACGAGCTTGGAGAGTTTGCTACTGATGATGATCAGACCTCGTGGTTTAACTATTTTTCTCGTACATTTAATCAATTAATATGGTGGGCTGAGGCCGCTAAAATACAGGCTGAATGTAAAAACCCTCATAATATGATTGCAAGCTTTAAAACAAGCCCCGCGCAGCGAAATGCGCCTAAAACAACTACTAATTAAGTTACTGTAATTTAAATTATATGTATTTGTACTGTTTGGGTCATCAAAAAGTAAAGAAACCGGTTAGGCGAAATTTTGCAAATAAGTACCCATTTACAGCTATACTATATTTATATACAGCATGGCTGTTGCGTTAATAAATACTAAAACAATAAACTAAGTGTTAGGCGTGCAGTTCTGGGCTCAATAGGGTGAAAATGATTATCTTCAACGCCTTGAGCGGGCTCACCGGCTAAACGCGATGCATAATAGTAATCTATATCGTGGTCGGTACTGTTAAACAAGTTAAGTAATTCAAAGTCTACTTTCCAATGGGTTTGCTTATAGCTCACAGAGCTATTAACTACCGTTAGCGGGTTTGAGCGCTTATCACCGTCGTCTGTTAATGTGCGTTTACCAATATGGCGTACCCTGATCGATGATTGCCATTGTTTACTTAAGTGCCAATTTAAACCTGTACTTGCTACAACGGGTACAGCACCTTCTATGTAATTGTTATTGTCATTTATATCTAAGCGAGAATGTGTAAACGAGGCTTCTAAATCAATATTAAATTGCTCGTTAATCCAGTAATAGGCACTCATTTCTAACCCATACCGCTTAGACGCATCACTTGGCTCTGTATTACCTGCATCTCCTACAAACAATAGTTCTGAGTCGAGTTTTAACCACCAAAGCGCAGCTGACATATTATATTTTTTTTCATCAGCAAATCGTAATCCAATTTCAGCGCCTTCACTTTTTACTAATAGATCGACTCGTTCGGCTTGATCACCTGTTACTGGGTCGATATTTATTGTGGAGCCGCGCGCATCGTTAGAGTGAAAAGATTGCCCCCAATTTGCATAGGCAGCTAGCAATTGAGTAAAGCGATAATTTAAGCTTGCTTTAAAACTGATTAAATCATCACATGCTTTACCTGAGTTTACGGCGGTAATACTGGTTACATTTGTATCAAAATAGTCGTACCTTACACCTGCTGTTGCTTCTAGTTTTGGGGTAAATAAAAGTTTAGACTCCCAAAAGCTTGAATAACTCGTTTGCTTGAGTGCATCTTGCCTTACAGTGCTTAGCTGCTCTCTGGCTTTAGTGTTATAAAGCCCAACGTTATCTATATCGTCGTGTTTAAGCTCAAGCCCTACAGTGTGTTGCATGTTTAAGCCTGATGTTTTAGTTTCAAACTGATAACTTAAAGTGGTGCCATAAATATTGCGGTTATCTTGCTGATTAAACTGATCGCCATTAATTGGGTCATTTAAAAAATAACTGAAATTAGAATATAGGTTTAAATCGTAATTTATTACATAAGCGCTGGCTTTCAAATGCTCCCCTTGCCAATTACCCGATAAACTATAACGACTAGAGCTGCCGCCAAGAGTGGTGTCGAGCGAGCCTAATTGTGTTATTAAGTTATGCGAAACAGCACGCTGTGGAATTTGATCGGCTGAGTTCCATGTGTTGTCGTATGCCATTGCGCTTATTGATAGGTCACCATTAAATGCTTTACCAACATAGCGTAGTAGGGCATTTTTTTATTCACGTCTTCGTTTATGTCATCCCAAGGGCCGTCGTAGCCTTGCCACTCAGCAGCCGCAATAAGTTTACCTTTTGTAAGGTTAGTTGAGCCAAGTACTACCGCGCGTTTATAGTTATCTTCTCCAATACTTAGTTCTATTTGCTGATGTTTAAGATTATCAACCAGTTTAAACTGTGCACTACCAGCACTTGAAAAATCACCTTGGCTTGCGCTATATGACCCCTTTTGATAGTTAA